>JAKACF010000259.1 GCA_021821585.1 Actinomycetes bacterium | reverse complement strand
CTGGGCGTACTCGAGGAAGGTGTCGTTGAAGCGCGGTGCGGTGTTGTCGGCCTCTGTGACGATGGCCTTCATCGAGTCGGGGATGACGACGGGGAACACCCCGCCGAAGAACTCCCAGGTCGCCTCGAACCCCTCGATCACCGCCTCGGTCGTCTGGGCGAAGGTCGGCCAGACGAACATGTGCCGGCTCCAGCAGGCGGTGAAGATGAGGGCCTGGCACACCCGGCGTCGGCCGCCCGTGTCGGGGACGAAGCCGAGGCGACCGAAGTCCACCTGGAGCTCGGTCCCCACCGGCGGGTCGTCCACCCGGGTGGTGGTGCGGGCCCGGCGCCCGGCCCCGCAGCGCTCGACGCAGAACCGGGCGAGGGTGCGGTGCGGGACCACCACCCCCTTGCGGGTGAGCAGGATGCCGATCTTGACCACGGTGAGCCCGTCGGCGACCCAGTCCTTGATCTCCTGCTCGTGGCAGACGAGCGAGCGCCAGGCCTCCCCGTGGCCGTCGGGCCGGCTGGGCCGCACCAGCTCGCAGATCTGGCCGATCAGCTCGTCGGTCAGCTGCTCCTCGCCGCCGTCCCGGTCGACGCCGAGCGTCTGGGCGGCGGTGATGTAGCGCCGGACGGCGCCCCGGCTGAGCCCCGATCCCTGGGCGATGGGTCGCTCGCCTGCGCCCTGCAGCCAGCGGCGCAGAGCTTCTTTCACCTGGATCACAGATACCTCCCTGAATGCCATCGGGCCTCCTCCGCCACTCGGCGTCGGAGACCAGCCGAACCGCTGCTCGGCCGGGGGAGGTGGACCCTCAGGGTGGTACTACGACTGGCAAACGGGGTGGTCCCATGTCACTGGCAAAACCAGCGACCAACTGGTCCTATGTGACTGGCAAACGACATGCGAGGAGCTGACCATCGACCGAGCGAAGCGCGAGATCGGGAGTCAGCGTCGTTTCCTGCCAGGTGAACGACGGCTCGACCTCGACTCGCAGGTCGGGCGTGCTAAGGAGCGCCGCAGCTGCGAGCTCGTTGTAGGTGGAGAGGAAGTGCTTGTCGCTCTGAAGCCGAGCCAGAGCGTTCTGCCGCTGGCGTTCCGGGAGCTGTCCGAGCGCAGACGAAAGCCACCCACGTTGTGGAGCGCGAGCTGGATCGGTGATCACCGGCCACAGCTCAGGACGCCTCCAGTCTGGCCGGCTGGAGAACCGTCGTACGAATTCCTGGGCGAACTCATCGTCAGCAGCAAGCACGTGCCGAAGTATGCAGCCAGGTCGCGACCTCCGTAGGGACCAGCCCGCGGCCTTGTGGCATCGGGGCCATGAAGCTCCCGCCACTTCGCCATGTTCGCACAAACCAGGTCCTCACGATCGATCCGCCGCCGCGCCCGTCTCCGCTGGGCGCTCGACGAGCTCCAGGAAGACCCCCGGCGTCGTGGCATGACGCGGACCACTCGTCGGTGCTCCGAGCGGTGACCGGGCTCGCGCCTGCCTTGAGATCGCGGCGTGCCCATCGACGACGGGTGGGGGCAGTACGGGGTCGCCGCAGGGCGCCACGAGCACCTGGTGTGCGACACGTGCGGCCGGATCGAGCCGCGCGTGTGCTCGATCGTCGACGTCCTCGCTGGACCGGCTCGACGCAGTTTGGGGTTCGCCGCGAGTCACCAGCTCGTTCTCGCCGGAACCTGCGCCACTCACCACCCACGGGCGTCGAGGAGCTTCATGAGGTTGCGCTTGGGCTTGTGGCGAGCCCGCACCCCTGCCGCGTACGGCGCGAATACGTCGGGCTGGGCGGCGGCGCGCATCAGCTTTGCGACGTGGGCCATCGTCTCGACCGCCTGGCGGTAGGCGTCGTTGTTCTTGGCAGCGATGAGGCGTTCCACCTCGTCCTCGAAGATCGGGATTGCGTCGAGCGGGTGATCTGCCTCACGGCGACGGGCGAGCTCGAGCCACAGGCGCCACGAGCATCCGCCGGCTTTCGCCTCGGCCCAGGCCTGGTCGCCGTCGCCCTCGAAGAGGAAGACCTGGACGAGATCCGACGCGTCCGGGGAGAGCCCCCATCTGGCAAGCCCAGGACCCGACCCTCCCTTCGTGCTGGCGGCCCTCATCCGGCCTGCGACGTTCTTGCGCAGGCATTCGAGCGCGCGAGGTCGCCAGGTGTCCCACGTGCCGGCTCGCGTGCCCTGGGCGCAAAGCCGCTCGTAGGTGCTGGGCGAGGGGCGTTCCTCGAAGGCCCTCCAGGCGAGCTCGACCGCCCGCTCGCCCTGGCCGGCGCGGTGGTGCTCGTCGGCCGCCACCTCGAGGAGGCGGTGATCGGCCAATGGCCCGAAGTGCTCGAGGCCCTGCTCGGCCCAGCTCAGCGCGTCGGCGAAGCGGCCCGCAGCCCGGTACTGCTCGGCGATGCGGACGAACTGGTAGGGGGAGGACTGGTCCTTCGCGAGCACGGCGACGACGGCATCGACGTCGTCGGATGCCTCGGTGAGGGATTCCATCATGTGAGTGATGCGGAACCTGTTGTCCTCGTAGGAGCGCTCGTCTCCGGGTCTGAGCGCGGGGAGGCGCTCCCAGGCGGCCCCGGCGAGCTGGCGGTAGGTGGCGAGGCCCGTCTTGCCCAGCACCTTCGCGTAGGTGTGTGCCGCACCGGAGAAGACGTCGAGGTCGCCGGCGTTGCACTCCCAGTCGAACAGGCGGCGGGCGAGCGCGTCAGGGTCGGGACGGGCTTTCTTGCAGGCGGCGAGGTGGAGCTCCTGGAGCTCGGCGGCGATGTCGCCGAGGCAGCCGTCGGAGTCATCGACTGAGCCGACCGCGTCCTCGGCTCGTTCGAGGGCGTGCTCGCACAGCTCGATCACCGCCTCGGGCTCGCCGTCGTCGAGCATGCCCCGGACCGCACCGATCACCTCGCGGATGCGCTCGGCATAGTCGTAGGCCTCGCGGTAGGAGACGTAGTCGTCGGTTGCGAACGCGTCGTCGATCGCGCTCAGGAATGCCCGAAGCGGCGGAGGGCCGGAGACTGCCCTCGCCGCGTCGAGACGGAGCCGGGCGAGGGTTCGCTCGTCGGCCGAGGCGATCTCGAGCACGAGCTCCACGAGCTGCTCGTGCTCGAGCCCCTCGAGGTAGGCCCGCACGTCGACCTGTGGTTCGGCCTTCGGCCCCTCGGCGGTACGGGGATCGGTGGCGACGAGGGCGAGCGCGACCACGTGCTTGCAGAAGCTCCCGTCAGCACCGACCGGGCAGGAACAGGAGAACACCGGCTCACCGTCCTCGACCCCGAGGCGCACCTTGTAGGGCGCCGATCCCCGGACGGTCGCCTCGGCGGACGTCTTGGTGACGCGCAGCCTCGTCACCGTGCCGCTCCTCGCGTAATCCTCCCCGCGCTCGAAGCTTCGAGGACCGGCGAGGGAGCGGACCCGGCGCCGATTGAAGACCTCTCCGAGGTCGCCAGGCACCCGCCGAGAGGATGCAGAGGCCATCCCAGCATGCTACGAGCGGGGTGACATCCATCGCAGAGGCCGCGCCGGGCGGGTCATGTGGAGCTGGGACGACGCGGCACGCGAGCCGAGTACCCCGCAGCAGCGAGCCAGGCTCGGGCGCGGCCGCGCTGGCGGTCGTCGGAGAACGCGTACCAGGCTTCGAGCTCGCCGGGTCGGCGCCCGAGGACATCCTTGAAGCGGCGGAAGGCGCCCCGCCCCGAGATGGCGATCGCAAGGTGCTCGGCGAGTTCCTCCTCGTCGAGCGCGTCGATGAAGTCCTCCATGTCCCGATACGCATCCCGTGAGCCTTCGCACCACACCGCCAGCCAGCGGTCGGGGTCCTCGTCGTCGGGGTCCTGCTCGCCCTGCTCACGGGCGTAGTCGATCGCCGCCTGCGACCAGACCTCGCCGGTGTGAAGGTCAATCCGCCCGCCGCCATGGGCGGGGTCTCCTTCGAGGACGCCGGCCAGCTCCTCCAGGTCGACAGGGAGCGGACGCAACATGGGTGCGGGCCGGTCGCCGAGCGCGGCCTCGAGTTGGCAGGCGAGCTCGTCGTCGCCCTCCCAGGCGCGTGCTCGCAGCTGCATGGCGCAGCGTCGAGAAAGCTCGGACGCTTCCTCGACGTCCTGGGCCAAGGCAGTGATCAGCCCATCGCCCGCCCCCTGGAGCAGGTC
>JAKACF010000258.1 GCA_021821585.1 Actinomycetes bacterium | reverse complement strand
CGGCCTGGACGGACGGGATGCGACTACGGATCAGAAGGTTGGGGGTTCGAGTCCCTCCGAGCGCGCTGAGACGTCTTCACAGAAGTGTCGACGTCATCTTCACATATGCCTGTGACAGTGGCCCCGTAGGCGAAAGTCTCGGGGCGGTGTCGCGAGAAGGGCGCGGTGAAGCCCGACAGCGCCGCTCCTCTGCATCGGTGCAGGCGGCTCAGGGCGGTGCCTGCGCGAGCACGGCGAGGCTGACGCGGCGGCGTGAGCGTCGGGCCGGTGGTCCGGGGCGACGTTGGGACCCCTCGAAGGAGTCGATCACGCGCAGGTTCCGAACGACGACGAGGCAGGCGAGCATGAGCGTCATCGCCGGCAGGCCCATGAGCCGGCACCAGCCCCGCTCGACCGAGACGCGCGACGGGTCCTTCAAGGTGGCGTTCGCCCGCTCGGCCGCCGAGCGGCGGTCGTAGCTGCGCCGCCACTCGGGTCCGGGGTAGGGGTGGCGCTGGGCCGTCTTCTCGGCCACCTGGGGCGGGATCGTCATCGTCTGGCGTTCGCAGCACGTCGGCGGGTGGTCGGGCGGCGAGGTCACCTCGGGGCGGTCGTAGGGAAGCGACATCGAGGAGGCCCGCAGCGGGCAGCGCAGCTTCGAGGCGACCGCTGGACAGATGACGCGGTGGTAGCCGTCCCCGTCATCTGATGAGATCCGCCCGAGGCGGTACCGGGACAGCTCGGAGAAGGAGCGGTCGTGAGCGGCCTGCTCGTCGCCCGAGGCGCCGCGTGCGAGCGGTCCGAGGTCGAAGAGGGCTCTCGGGGTCGCCGGGCAGTAGAGCTCCCCGTTCCAGATCACCGCACCGCCGTAGGTGCCCTTCGTGCCGCGGTCGTGGGGATGGAGGTCCTGGACGAGGCGGTCGCCCATCTGTCGCAGCGGGAGGGCCCACTGCTCGGGTCGTCTGTGGGAGTAGCCGCAGTCGGCGAGCACGTCGCCCGGCGCCGCGCCCGACGACCACAGCCGCGAGAGGACGGGCACGAAGGCAGGTGGCGGGTCGAGGTGACAGGAGGTGACGAGCATGCGCCGCACGAGCTCGGGCACCGGTGGCCCTCCCACCTCTGAGACGGTGGTGGCGAACTGGGCGTAGTAGCCGAAGAAGAGCTCGTGCTGCTGGCCAGGTGCATCCCCCCTTCGATGCCCGAAGGAGGCGTCGGGGTCGGCCGAGGCGCGTCCGGCCGAGGCCGGCCGGGCGAAGGTCTCGACGTCGGTCCAGTCGACGGCGAGGTCTCGTCCTGTGACCGGGCTCGCTCGGATGCTCGCCTCACAGAGGGCGTCGGTGACAGCTACGAGGAGTGGCCCGGGCCCTCCCTCGCAGCACTCGGCCCCGAACAGGCCGAGCAGCCTCCTCGTCGTGTGCTCGAGCTGGCGGTAGGTGAGCTCGTGGGGGCCCGAGCGCCACACGACGCTCACCTGGAGGCGCTCGCGATCAGGAGGAGGAAGCGAGCAGAGCGCCCGGTGGGCGCGGGTGAGGTGGGCCGGCCGGTCGTCAGCAGCTGCGAGCATCAAGCCGAGCAGGAGGCTGCGCACGGGAAGCTGGCGAGGGCGGCCGCCTGCCGGCATGGCCGACTCGAGGCGCTCGGCCACCCCCGAGGCATCGAGGAGCGCCTCGAGCTCAGGAAGGCTTCGTCCCACCGAGGGCCCTGAGGACCGACACGACCTCGTCCGGGCCCGGGACGGGCAGGTAGGAGACGAGGTCGAACAGCGCCTTTGAGTCCGACAGCCCGGCCGCTGCGAGCAGCTCGGGCAGCCCGGCCGCCACAGCGAGGCCCGACAGCCAGCTCGCGCGAAGGCGCGGGACCGAGAGGCGGCCGAGGTCGGACCCGCGAGAGAGGGAGTCGACGAGGCGGTGGGTGACGTTGTGGCGCTCCGGGCTCACCCCGCCGATCAGAAAGCCGTCGCCGGCGTAGTGAGCCGACTCGGCCAGTCGCTCCTCGTAGGCGTTGAGTACCGGAACGGTCCGCTGGCGGCGGCCGACGACCCGCACGCACAGCACACCGGACACCGAGACGACGTCTGAGCCCCGGACCTGGCGCAGGTCCGCCCCGAGCAGGCCCGCCCCCGCCCCGAGGCAGACGAGCCCGGCCGCCCGCATCCTGCGTGCGAGCGTCGGCTGGGCCGCCGCGAGGCCGAGGTAGGAGGCGATCTCCTGTGGCGAGTAGGGCTGAGGCGACCGGAGGCGCTCCACTGGCACCACGTCGGGCGGGAACTGCTCGGGCACGACACGACGGCCGACAAAGCGCAGGTTGGCCCGCACGGTGCGCCGCCGAGACCCCGACGCCGAGCCGAGACCGACGAGCACGAAGCGCTCGATCACGCCTTCTCTCAAGAGAGCGGACTCGTCTGCCTCGAGACCCGCCCACGCGCCGAAGGCGGCAAGTCGCGACGTCGCCCACAACAGCGAGCGCGCCCGGGCGGCACTTGTCGGGCCGCAGGCCGACACGACACGTCGGGCGAAGTCCGCCTCGGCCTCGCCGACGAGCCGCGGCCGCCATGTCGACACCACCTGCGAGACGACTGGCGCCTCCATAGTCAGTATGTATACCGTAGGACATGGCCGAGCCGGTGGATCCCCGATGGGAAGCTTCGGAGATGGCCCCTACACGGACGCATCTCGCCGAGGCCCGCCGCATCGCCGACGAGCTGGCTGCGATCGTGCGTACGGGCTCGGTGCTGCCGGGATCGATCGTCGAGCGCCACATGGTCTGCGGGCGGCCCAACTGCGCCTGCCACGCCGAGCGCGACCGGCGGCATGGCCCCTACTACCAGTGGACGCGAAAGCTGGCGTCAAAGACGGTCGGGCGCTTCCTCTCGCCCGAGCAGCACGAGGACTACGAGGCCTGGATCTCCAACGACCGCCGGATCCACGAGCTGATCCGCCGCATCGAGCAGCTCGGCATCGAAGCGCTCGAGGCCGACCCGCGCACGAGACGCCAGCAGCGGGGTGCGCCGTGAGCCTGTGGAGGAGGCGTGGTCGAGCCCGCTCGAACCCGCGCGTGCCGCCGCCTGGGCCTGCGAGCGGGCCTGCTCACTGGCTTATGTGAAGGCCTCGCTGAGAAAGTCCAGGTCAGAGGGTATGTTGCGCTCGGACAAGGTCGCAGAAGTGTTCGCGACACCAGTAGCAGGTCCGAGCACGGTGACACCGGTCAGAACGCTCCGTTAGGCCCCAATGTCCTGTTCACCGGGCTGGGGCTGCTCGGCAGGTCGTCGGTCCGGACAGGCGGCATCTGATTCCGTATCCGACGCTGCTCTGCAAGACCAGCCGCTGCGGGAGGCGCAAGGAGAAGGCACCCGACGGGTGCGCGGGATCCCACCCCCGTCTCGATCGAGTCACCACTCGCGACCATCGAGAAGCTTGGCGTCATGATCTGCCCGCCACCGCATCTGCTCCTCAGCCGCCCTTTCAAGGGACCGGTAGAACCGCTCCTCCGGCGATCCCGGGATGAGCCCATCCGCCAGGCGTCGCGCCTTGTCTCGCTGCTCCAGATCTCGCGGCAGCGGCTGCCCTGGGGCTCCGGTGTACGAACCGCTGATGACCGCCCCGTACATTGCGCCCATGACTCGGTCGGCATACTCAGGTCCGAAGTTCGACGCAGCAGCGAGCACGCGCTGAGCGAACTCCGCGCCTGACAGGAAGACATCGCGAGGCATGTGGCGAAGGATTGAGGCCAGTGCTGCCATGACATTGGCGTCAGGTGCCGCGAGCGTCTCGTCGAGGAAAGCGACGACGTCGGGGTCATCGAAATTCCGGGCGGCAGCGGCGAAGAGAGGTCCGCCCTCGTGCTGGCGCTTCCAGGAGTCGGGCTCCTTCGCCATCCAATCCCTGATTCCTCGGAGGACTACGACGAGGTCCGGACTGGCTCCGATCTGGAGCGGCGTGTGCCAGTGAAACGGAAGCGGCCTGTAGTCCAAGGCTGAGTCGATCGCCTCCCAGTGCTCCACGCGACTGATCAGGAAGTCAACAACCTTGTCCGGGGCCTCCTTGGACAGCTGAGACAGGAAGTTCTGGATCCAGTACTCATCGAGTGAAGGGCACTCGACGAGCTGTGCGAGCATTGCCTCAGCATCGGGCTCGGGGAGCTGACTCCACCGGAGAGGCCCCATGC
>JAKACF010000257.1 GCA_021821585.1 Actinomycetes bacterium | reverse complement strand
GCGCCTCGTCCTCACGGCCCTTCTCGGCTCGGAGGCCGACCTGCTCCTCCTCGACGAGCCCGACAACTACCTCGACGTGCCGGGCAAGGAGTGGCTCGAGCGGCAGCTCGCCGCCACCCGCAAGACGGTGCTCCTCGTCTCCCACGACCGGGAGCTGCTGTCGCGCAGCGCCACGCGCATCGTGACGCTCGAGCGGACGGCCGCCGGTTCCACCGCATGGGTCCACGGCAGCTCGTTCTCGAGTTACGACGAGGCCCGGACGAACCGTCTGGCGCGCCTCGAGGAGCTGCACGCCCGCTGGTCCGAGGAGCGCGCCCGGCTGAGGGTCCTCGTCACCGAGATGCGCCAGAAGGCCTCCTACAACTCGGACTTCGCCTCCAAGCTGACCAACGCCCTCCACCGCCTCGAGCGCTTCGAGCAGGCCGGCCCGCCCGAGGCCGTCCCCCGGCCCCAGCGGCTGTCGATGCGGCTCTCCGGCGGGAGGACCGGCAAGCGCGTCCTCACCTGCAGCGGGCTCGCCCTTGTCGGGCTCACCGAGCCGTTCGAGCTCGAGGTGGTCGCCTCCGAGCGCGTGGCCTGCCTCGGACCGAACGGCACGGGGAAGTCGCACTTCCTGCGACTGGTCGCGGGAGAGGAGGTGGCGCATCTCGGCGAGGTGCGGCTCGGGGCGCGGGTCTCGCCCGGCCACTTCGCCCAGAGCTACGAGCACCCGGAACTCGACCGGCGCACGCTGGCCGAGATCCTCGAGCAGGGCTTCGACCTGCCGCTCGGCAGGGCGGTCCCGGCCCTCGGCCGCTACGAGCTCGCCGAGGCGAAGCACCAGGTCTACGAGACGCTGTCCGGCGGCCAGAAGGCACGGCTGCAGATCCTGCTCCTCGAGCTCTCCGGCGCCACCCTGCTGCTCCTCGACGAGCCGACCGACAACCTCGACGTGGAGTCGGCCGAGGCGCTCGAGGCCGGTCTCGAGCGCTACGAGGGCACCGTCCTCGCCATCACCCACGACCGCTACTTCGCCCGCCACTTCGACCGGTTCCTGCTGTTCAGCTCCGACGGTCGCGTCGTCGAGACCGACGAGCCCGTCTTCGACGAGGGAGCGCTCGAGCGGGCGGCCCGGACGCGGCGACGCTCCCGAGGCTGACCTCACCGCAGCCGCCGGCGCCGGAGCTCGGGTTCGGGCCGGACGGCGACGACCCGCATGCGGGCGCCGAGGACGTGGCAGCCCCGCCCGGTCGAGACGACCGGGCAGAGCTCCAGCTCGAGCAGCTCGGGGAGGTCCTCGGCCATGGCGCCGACCCGGCAGACGAGGTCGGCGAGGGCGTCGAGATCCGCCGGCGGCGAGCCGCGGTAGCCCTCGAGCAGCCGGGACGAGCGGAGCGAGGTGACGAGCGAACGGGCCTCCTCGAAGCTGACCGGGACGAGCGAGAGCGCCCGATCATCGAGGACGTCGCTCGGGATGCCGGCGATCGAGAAGGTGACGAGCGGTCCGAACGACGGATCGTCGGCGAGGCCGACGATGGTCTCGGGCGGCGGCGGCCCCTCCCGGTTCCAGGCCGCCCGGCCGTCCTCCAGCTCGATCGAGTAGGCGGCGAGCACCTCCTGGACACGGGCGGACGGGAGCCACTGGCCTTCCCCGTCGATCGGCCGTTCCGCCGCCTCCTCGAGTGTCTCGCCGAGGAGCCGCCGGGCGCGTACGGCGTCGGTCCCCTCGAGCTCGGTCCTTCCCGGCTCGGGCGTCGCCCTCCAGCGGGCGTAGGGCACCACGAGCGAGAGCGCCCGCGCCGCCGACTCGGGGTAGGCGAACCACGGGACCCGCCGCTCGCCCGCCCGCAGCGCCTCGACGGCGCGGCCCGCCGCCAGGAAGTTGGCGACGACCGGTTTTGCCGAGGCGGCCGCCACCTCGGCGACGGCGGCGGCGACGTCCTCGCCCTCGGTGACGAGCGGCGGGGTGAAGATGACGATGACAGCGTCGATGCCGTCGTCGCGAAGGAGGATCTCGAGGGCGAGTCGGTACTCCTGCGCCGTCGCCGAGGCGACGCAGTCCACCGGGTTGCGGACCCCGGCCTCGGGCGAGAGCACCTCCCGCAGGCGCTGCTGGGTCGCCTCGGACAGAAGCGGCACCTCGAGGCCGAGCCCTTCGCAGGCGTCCGCCGCCAGCACCCCGGGACCCCCTGCGTTGCCGAGGACGGCGACGCGCCCGCCCGCCGGCAGGGGCTGATGGCTCAAGAGCTCGGCCACGTCGAAGAGCTCCTCGAGCGTCTCCACCCGGATGACGCCCGCCTGGCGGAACAGGGCGTCGACCACCGGGTCGGGGCTGGACGAGGCCGCCGTGTGGGAGGACGCCCCGCGAGAGCCCGATCGCGAGCGCCCCGACTTCACGGCGACGATGGGCTTGTGCCGGGCGACGCGCCGGGCGATGCGGCTGAAGTGGCGGGGGTTCCCGAACGACTCGAGATAGAGCAGGATGAGATCGGTCCCCGGGTCGGCGTCGAAGTAGCGGATGAGGTCGTTGCCGCTCACGTCGGCCTTGTTGCCGACCGAGACGAAGCTCGAGATGCCGAGGCCTCGCCGCGTCGCCTCGTCGAGGATGGCGACGCCGAGGCCGCCTGACTGGGAGGAGAAGGCGATCCGCCCCGGCACCGGCGCCACCGGGGCGAACGTGGCGTTGAGGCGGACGTGGGGAGCGGTGTTGATGAGCCCCATGCAGTTCGGCCCGACGAGGCGCATCCCGGCGCCGGCCGCCACCGAGACGAGCTCCCGCTCGGCCGCCGCCCCCTCCGGGCCCATCTCGGCGAAGCCGGCCGAGACGACGACGAGGCCGCGGCAGCCGACCCGGCCGCACTCCTCCACCACGCCGGCCACCGCTCCGGCCGGCACCGCGATCACCGCCAGGTCGACGGGGCCGGGAAGTGCGGAGACCGACGGGTAGGCGGGCACGCCGAGCACCTCGGCGGCGTTCGGGTTGACCGGGTAGAGGGACCCGGTGAAGCCGCCGGACAGGACGTTGCGCACGAGCTCGTGGCCGATGGTGCCCGGGCGCGTGCTCGCCCCGACGATGGCCACCGATGACGGCTCGAGCAGGGAGGAGATGGAGCGGACGGCGGCGGCCCGGTCCCGCTCGTCCACCTTCTCGAGATAGGCGGGCGCCGGCTCGAGCTGGAGGGTCACCCGGATGACCCCGGCGTCGTACCGGGCGCTCTCGACGAAGCCGGCGGAGCGGAAGACCCCGAGCATGCGGGAGTTCTCGGCGAGGGTGTCGGCGACGAAGGTGCGGACGGAGCGGGCGAGGGCGGCCGAGGCGAGGTGCTCGAGCAGGACGGTGCCGAGGCCCCGGCGCTGCTGGTCGTCACGGACGGTGAAGGCGACCTCGGCGTCCTCGGACTCGCCCAGGCGCTCGTAGCGGGCGACGGCCACGAGCTCCCCCTCGACGAGGGCGACGAGGGCCAGCCGGTCCCGGTAGTCCACCGTCGCGAGGTGTGCCAGCTCGGCCTCGCTCAGCTCTCGCCGGGGCGAGAAGAAGCGGAAGTAGACCGCCTCGTCGGAGAGCTGCCCCGCCAACCGGAGGAGCGCCGGGGCATCGGAGGGCACGATCGGCCGCAGTGCCGCCACGCGGCCGTCGGTAAGCAGGACCTCGGCCTCGAGCTCTCGTGGGTAGCCCGCCGGCGGCGGCACCGGCCCGGCCGGCACGCTCACCGACCGGGTGCCGCTCGGGCCTCGGCGAGGGCGCCCACGGCCTAGGCGTGCCCGACGGGGTTCCGGATGGTGCCGATCCCCTCGATGGTGCACTCCACCACGTCGCCGGGCTCGAGGAAGCGCCCGTGCACCCACCCGACGCCGGCAGGGGTGCCGGTGAAGATGACGTCGCCCGGAAGGAGGGGGACGACGGCGGAGATCTCCTCGATGACGCGGGAGACCGGGTAGACCATCTCGCTCGTGCGGCTGGACTGGCGTACCTCCCCGTTGACGACGCAGGACAGGGCGAGGTCGTCGGGCTCGACGAGCTCGTCGGGGGTGACGAGCCACGGACCCATCGGCCCGAAGCCGGGGAAGGACTTGCCGAGGCAGAACTGGTTGCCGGCCGCCCGCTGGAGGGTGCGCTCGGAGACGTCGTTGCCGACGCAGACCCCGGCCACGTGCTCCCACGCCTCCCACTCGGCGACGTGGTGGGCACGCCGCCCCATC
>JAKACF010000256.1 GCA_021821585.1 Actinomycetes bacterium | reverse complement strand
CGCCGGTTTCGACGTCGTCGGCGTGGACCTCTCGACGGGCATGCTGGCGCACGCCGCGAGGAGGCTCCCCGGGCGCGTCGTCCAGGCGGATCTGCGCGCCCTCCCGATCGCTGCCCGGGCGCTCGACGGGATCTGGTGCGCCGCCTCGCTGCTGCACGTCCCCGACGAGCACACCGGCGTCGTGCTGGGCGAGTTCGAGCGGGTGCTGCGCCGGGACGGCTGCCTCGCGATGGTCACCGCCCTCGGCCGCGGGACCGTCCGCGAGGCCGTGCCGTACCAGCCGGCCGAGAGCCGCTGGTTCGTCTATCGCCGCCGGGAGTCGCTCGAGGCGCAGCTCGAGGACGCAGGGTTCTCGGCTTGCTTCGAGGAGACGATCGCCGGGAACCGCCTGTGGTGGTGCGTGCTGGCGCGTCCGGCCGGGCACACGGCGCCCCCGGGCGCTCGGCGGATCCTGCCGGCGCCTCCGCCCTGAGGGCAGGGCCGCGACCCTCGGGTGAGAGGCGTGGCCGCTCGAGCCGGCGGGACTAGCCCTTGGCGGCCCTCTGGGAGGGGAGGGTCCGCTTCTCCTTGATCTTGGCTGCCTTGCCGATGCGGTCGCGCAGGTAGTAGAGCTTCGCCCGCCGGACGTCGCCCTCGGTCACCCGCTCGATCCTGGCGATCATCGGCGAGTGGACGGGGAAGGTCCTCTCGACACCGACGCCGAAGCTCACCTTGCGGACCGTGAAGGTCTCCCGGACGCCGCCGCCCTGGCGGCGGATCACCGCACCCTGGAAGATCTGCACCCGCTCGCGGTTTCCCTCGACCACCCGGACGTGCACCTTGACGGTGTCGCCCGGCGAGAAGGCGGGAATGTCGTCACGCAGGCTGGCGCGGTCGACGAGATCGGTCGGGTTCATGGCAGCTCTCGCTCCTCGGGCGTGTGAACGGGCGCCGGGCCGTGCTCGTCCGGTCGCTCGAGGACCGGCTCCGAGCAGGCTCCACGCCGTGCTCCTGGCCCATCCAGATTAGCCGGGCGGTCGCTCCTCGGCGAACGGAGCCTCCGGCGGGCCGCCCGAGCCCGCCTGGCGGCTCACTCGAGCCCGAACTCCTCGAGAACGCGCCGGTCGGCTGCGCTCAGCCCGCCGCGCGCCGCGATCAGATCAGGGCGGCGCTCGAGCGTCCGCTTGAGCGACTGGGCGTGGCGCCAACGAGCGACCCGTCCGTGGTCGCCGCTGCGGAGCACCTCGGGCACCGACCAACCCCGGAAGTCCGCGGGGCGCGTGTACTGCGGGTACTCGAGGAGGCCGGCGGTGAAGCTCTCCTCGCTGCTCGACGCCTCGTTCCCGAGCACCCCGGGGACGAGGCGGACGGTCGCCTCGAGGACGATGAGGGCGGCGAGCTCGCCGCCGGCGAGGACGAAGTCGCCGACGGAGATCTCACCGTCGACGAGGTGGTCGGCGATGCGCTGGTCGACACCTTCGTACCGCCCGCACAGGAGCGAGAAGCCGCCGGGCCCGCGAGAGGCCAGCTCCTCGGCCACACCCTGGTCGAACCGGCGGCCGCCCGGCGAGAGGAGGTAGAGCGGCCGCGGGCTCCTGGCGGCCTCGACGGCCTCGAAGACCGGCTCGGGCGCGAGCACCATCCCGGCGCCGCCCCCGAAGGGGGCGTCGTCGACCGACCGGTGCGGGTCGTGGGCTTCCGAGCGCAGGTCGTGGACGGCGATCTCGACGGTGCCGGCCCGCCGCGCCCGCCCGATGACGCTCGCCGCGCAGTAGGACTCCACCATGTCGGGGAAGATCGTGAAGACCCCGATGCGCATCGCCGGCTCGTCGCTCACTCGAAGAGCCCCTCGGGCGCCTCGACGACGATGCGGCCCTTCTCGCGGCTGACGACGAAGCGCAGAGGGACCAGCCAGCCCTGCTCTCCGACGAGGAGGTCGCTCGCCGGGTTCTCCTGCAGCGCCGCCACCCGGCCGTGCGACCGGCCGGAGACCTCGACGAGCTCGCAGCCGATCAGCTCGTGGGCGAACAGGGCGCCGGGATCCACGAGAGGCTCCGCCAGCAACAGCGTGCCCCGCAGCGCCTCTGCGGCCTCGCGGCCGTCGTGGCCGGCGAACCGGACGATCGAGCGCCCCTGGTGGGGACTGGAGGACTCGACCACGAGCACCTCGTCGGCGACGCCGGAGCGCCGGGCGACGAGACCGCTCCCCGGGCTCAGCCGCTCGGGCAGGTTGGAGACGAGCGAGACGATCACCTCGCCCCGCAGCCCGTGCGGTCGGTCGATGCGGCCGATCTCGAGCAGACCGTCGGCCGCCTCGCGCGAGTCGTCGCCGTCAGTCGACGATGTCGACAAAGACGTCCTGGCCCTCGGCGGCCGCTGCGGCCCTGACGAGCGTCCGGACGGCCTGGGCGGTGCGCCCCCGTCGGCCGATGATGCGGCCCATGTCGCCCGGAGCGACGTGGAGGTAGAGGCGCAGCTGGCCACGCACCTGCTTGCTCTCGACGACGACGGACTCCTTCTCGTCGACGATCGCCGTCGCGACGTGCTCGAGCACCGCGGCGGCCGAGCCGCCGGCGCGGGCGTTCCCGTCCGGCTCGCCGGAGGGTGCGCCCTCCTCGAGCGCGGTCGGCTCCTCGAGCGCGGCACCGGTGTCCGGCTCGTTCTCGACGCCGGAGAAGTCCGGCTCGGAGAACGGGCTCGTCGGAGGCTGCTCGCTCATGGCGATCAGGCCTTCTTCGCCGCGCCGGCGCGCGGACGCGACGACGGCTCCTTTGCCGGGCGCGTCGCCTGGAACTCGCTCCAGACCCCGGAGATCTCGAGGATCTTGCGGACCGTCTCGGTCGGCTGGGCGCCCTTCGAGAGCCACGCGAGGGCCTTGTCGCTCTGCACGTTGATCTCGGACGGCTCCGAGCGCGGCGCGTAGGTTCCCACGATCTCGATGAAGCGCCCGTCGCGCGGGGAGCGACTGTCAGCCGCGACGATGCGGTACGTCGGCTGCTTCTTCTTGCCCACCCGCATCAGGCGGAGCTTCACACTCACTTGCTGCCTCTTTCTCTCGCTGTCATGACATGTTGCCAAGTCCGGGGAGCCGGTGCACCCGGCTCACCTCGTGTGCCGGGACGACGGCGTCACCCGGCCACCTTTCTTCGCCTTCCGCCCGTTCTTCTTGGCCCGGGCGGAGCCGCCTGCGCCCCCGCCGAGCATCTTGCCCATCGGGAGGGAGCGCATCATCTTCTGCATCTCCTTGAACTGCCGGAGGAGGTTGTTGACCTCGGTCGTCGTCGTGCCGCTGCCGTTCGCGATCCGGAGGCGGCGCGAGCCGTCGAGGATGCCCGGGTCGTCCCGCTCCGCCGGGGTCATCGAGTGCACGATCGCCTCGATGCGGCTCACGTCCTTGTCGTCGATCTTGGCGTTCTTCACTTCCTTCGGGATGCCCGGCAGCATCCCGAGCAGGCCGCTCAGTGGCCCCATCTTCTTCAGCTGCTGCAGCTGCTCGAGGAAGTCGTCGAAGGTGAAGCGCCCCGACTGCAGCCGCTCCACCGCCTTCTCGGCGACCTGCTGGTCGTACTCCCGCTCCGCCTTCTCGATGAGGCTCAGCACGTCGCCCATGCCGAGGATCCGGCTCGCCAGGCGGTCCGGGTGGAAGACCTCGAAGTCCGCAGGCCGCTCGCCGGTCGAGACGAAGGCGATCGGCTTGCCGACGACCTGCTTCACCGACAGGGCGGCGCCGCCCCTGGCGTCGCCGTCCACCTTGGTCAAGATGACCCCGTCGAGCGCGAGGGTCTCGTTGAAGGCCTCGGCGGTGGCCACCGAGTCCTGGCCCATCATGGCGTCGACGACGAAGAACGTGTAGTGCGGCTCCACCACCTGGGAGACCCGGCGAACCTCCTCCATCAGCTCCTCGTCGATGGCGAGGCGCCCGGCGGTGTCGACGATGACGACGTCCCGGCCGAGCCGCCGGGCCTCCTCGAGGCCGCCGGCAGCCACCGTGACGGGGTCGGTCGGCTCGGAGTAGACCGTGACGCCGACGCCGTGGCCGAGCACCCGGAGCTGCTCGACGGCGGCGGGGCGCTGCAGGTCGGCGCCGACGAGGAGGGGGTTGCGCCCCTGCTGGCGGAAGTACCGCCCGAGCGAAGCGGCGGCCGTCGTCTTGCCCGAGCCCTGCAGCCCCGCCAGCAGGACCACCGTCGGCGGCCGGGAGGCGTAGGTGATCTTGAGCGGCCCGCCCCCGAGAGGC
>JAKACF010000255.1 GCA_021821585.1 Actinomycetes bacterium | reverse complement strand
GCTCGACGGTCAGGGCGGTGACGAGCTGCTCGCCGGGTACGTCCCCTACCAGCTCGTCTACCTCCGCCAGCTGGCCGCCGAGGCGAAGGCGGGCCTGCTCGCCCGCGAGGCGGCCGCGGCGCGCGACGTCCTGCAGCCCCTCGTCCGAGCCAAGCTCGCCGACCGCCGCCGCCGCGTCGACCCCACGGTCTACTGCCGGCCCCTCCTCGGCGACCCGGCGCGGGCGGCCGCCGTCCGGGCGGCCGACCACCGCACGTCGCGCACGCTCAAGACCCGGCTCGTGCAGGACCTGACCGAGTACTCGCTTCCCTCGCTCTTGCGCTACGAGGACCGCAACTCGATGGCCTCCTCGATCGAGAGCCGGCCGCCCTTCCTCGACCAGGAGCTCGTCGAGTACGTGCTCGGCCTCCCCGAGGAGGCGATCATCCACGACGGCTGGAGCCGCTTCGTCCTGCGGGAGGCGCTCGCCGGCGTGCTGCCCGAGAAGGTGCGCCTCCGGCGGAAGAAGATCGGCTTCACGACCCCGGAGATCCGCTGGCTCCGCCGGGAGCGGGCCGTCATCCAGGGCATCCTGCGCTCGCCGTCGTTCTGCTCCCGGCCCTACTGGGACGGGCCCTCCATCGCCCGCGCCTTCCAGGCCGTCTGCGACGGCGAGCTCGAGGAGTCCCCGTTCTTCTGGCGGGTGCTGAACGCCGAGGCCTGGTTGCGGGTCTTCCACGGGCCGGCAGCCCTCTCGGACGACGGTGCCCGCCCGCGGCGCTCGATCCAGGCCGCCGGCGACGCCGAGGCGGCCGCCCTGTGTGGCGGCGAGGCGCCGTCGTGGACGACGGTGCAGGCCAACCCCGGCCGCCACGTGTTCGCCTGCGGGCCCGACGGCAGGCAGGTCTACGGCCGGGCACCGGTCCCGACGCCGAGGATCGGCCCGGGGGACGACCTCGAGCGGATCGTCGAGGACTCGGTGCTCTCGGTCGCCGGGGGCCGTCTCGGCCTGCAGGAGGGCGACGTCGTCGCCGTCTCCGAGAAGGCGGTGGCCGTCGCCCAGGGCCGGTCGTTCCCCGTCGAGGAGATCGAGGCGGGCTCGCTTGCCCGCCTCCTCAGCCGGTTCGTCGCCCGGACGCCGGCCGGCATCGGTCTCGGGATCCCCGAGACGATGCAGCTCGCCATCGACGAGGCGGGCCGCAAGCGCATCGTGGCCGCGGCCGCCGCCGGCGCCCTCGGTCGGGCCGTCGGGCGCCACGGGGACTTCTACCGGGTCGCCGGTGAGAGGGTCGCTGCCATCGACGGGCCGACCCGGGGGACGCTCCCACCCTCGGACACCCACGCCAAGCTCGCTCCCGAGGACCCCGACGGCGTCAGCGAACGGCTCGCCAAGCGCCTCTCGGACGAGGCGGGCGGCCCGGTCTCGGTGGCGGTGGTCGACGCCAACGACCGGGGCGTCACCGTCCTCGGCGCCAGCCGCAGGGTCGACCGCAAGCTCGTGGCGTGGCTCTTCGGGGACAACCCGCTCGGACAGGGCAGCGAGCAGACGCCCGTCTGCCTGATGCGCCGACTCGGACGGATCCACGTCGACCGCCCCCGCGGCTGATCGGGCGGGCTAGCTCCCGAGCATCCGGACGCCGTCGCCGGGACGCACGCGCCCGGGACGGCTGACCTGCGCGTACCAGCGGCTGCGGCCGGGATGGTGCTCGTGGCTCATCTGTTCGATCCGGCCGTCGAGGAACCAGCGGGCATTGGCCCGGCACGGTGTCGCCGGAGCGGTGAGCACGCAGCGGACCGTCCCGATCTCGAGGGTGACGCCGCTTCGCAGGAGCGCCCAGTCGAGGCCGGCAAGGGTGAGGTTCTCGCCGGCCGCCCCGGGCGAGACCGGGTGCCCGTCCGCCCGTAGGGAGGAGATGACCTCCGCCGACCACAAGCAGAGCGCCTGCCAGGGGTGGCCGTGGTGGCGCCCGTGCCGCTGGCGGTCGCCGGCGAGGCCACGCCAGTCGACCTCCGCCTCGGCGAGCGGGTGCTTCGGCACGCCGCCGTCCGAGGCCGAGACCTGGACGACGCGTCCGGTGAGGCCGGCTCGGCGCGGGCACGACCCGGCCGAGGCCCGGGCGGCGGTGGCGGCGAGGTGGACCGCGCCGTGGAGGTCGCCGCCCTCGAGGAGGCGGCCCAGCTCGCCGGCGAGCGCCGCCTCGTCGCCGAGGTCCTCGAGGCTCCAGCCCTCGGGGACCCCTTCGAAGGCGAGACGGGCCCGGACCCCGAGTGCCGAGGCCAGCCAGCGCCGGGAGGTGGCGGAGCTCCACTCCGAGGCGGCGAACCCGCAGGCCTCACAGCGGGCCCCCGGGGCGCTCTCCCTCACTTGAGCAGCCGGGAGAGCCGTCGGTCGGCGAGCGGCTTCCCACCGGTCTGGCAGGTCGGGCAGTACTGGAGCGAGCGGGTGGCGTACGCGACCTGGCGGACGGTGTCGCCGCAGACGGGGCAGGCCTCCCCCGTGCGGCCGTGCACCGCCATGCCGGCGCGCTTGTCGTCCTTCAGCTGGTCGAGGTCGAGCTCGGCTGCTCGGGCGACGGCGTCGGCGAGGACACCGGTGAGGGCCTCGTGGAGGCGTGCGAGCTCGTCGGGGGACAGCTTGGCCGCCGGCTTGAAGGGGGAGAGCCGGGCGGCGTGCAGCACCTCGTCGGAGTAGGCGTTGCCGACCCCCGCGATGAGCGACTGGCGGGAGAGGGCGTGCTTCAGGTCCCCCTTCTCGCCGGCGAGGAACTCGCCGAGGCGCTCCCGGGGGAGCTCGCCGGCGAGCGGGTCCGGTCCGAGCGTGGCGATCTGGTCCACCTCCTCAGGTGAGGAGACGACGTGGAGCGCCAGGCGCTTCTCGGTCGCCATCTCGGTGAGCTCGAAGCCGTCGCCCCCCTCCATCCGGACGCGTAGCGCGAGCGGTCCCCGGCCGGGCCGGGGTGCGGCCGGTGCCATGCGGTCGCGCCAGCGCACCCAGCCGCTCTTCGCGAGGTGGACGACGAGCCACTCGCCGCCGGTGTCGACGCAGACCCACTTTCCGCGCCGCTCGACGCCGGCGACCGATCGACCCTCGAGGGAGGCGAGCGGCGGGTCGTAGGTCTTGAGGGCGGACAGGGAGGCGAGCTGGACGGCCTCGATCCGCCGGCCGGAGAGGCGCTCGGCGAGGCGGCGGCAGAGGACCTCCACCTCGGGCAGCTCGGGCACTGCGCCAGGCTACCGAGCGGCATCAGGCGAGGGTGGAGATGCCCCCGTCGACGGGGATGACCGCCCCGGTCAGGTAGGCCCCGGCCCGGGAAGAGAGGAAGAGGGCCGTCCCGGCCATGTCCGAGGGGCGGCCGATCCGCTTGAGCGGGGCGGCTGCCGCGATCTCCTCGCCGAAGGCGGCCAGCGTGGCGGCCATCATCTTCGACTCGAAGGGCCCGGGGGCGATGGCGTTCACCGTCACGGTCGGGGCCAGCCGCTTGGCGAGGTGGCGGGTCAGCTGGTGGACGGCCGCCTTCGAGGCCGAGTACGAGTAGGTCTCGAGCGCCGGCACCTTCAGCCCGTCGATGGACCCGATGTTGATCACCCGGGCCGGCTCCTCGGTCGTCCCGGCCCTGAGGAGGAGCGGGGCGAGGAACTTTGTCAGGTGGAACACGCCCTTCACGTTGAGCGCGAGCACCCGCTCGAAGGAGCGCTCGTCGTGCTCCTCGAGGGGCGCTCCCCACGTGGCGCCGGCGTTGTTGACGAGGATGTCGAGCGACTCCTCCCGTTCGGCGAGGGCGGCCGCCAGCTCCCTGCAGCCCTCCTCGGTCGACAGGTCGGCCGGAAGTGCCACGCAGGTGCCGCCTTCTGACAGCTCGGCGGCCACCTCGCCCAGCACCTCCGCCTTGCGCGAGGAGATGTAGACCTTGGCCCCCGCCCCGACGAAGCCGGCGGCGATCATCCTGCCGATGCCCCGCGAGCCGCCGGTGACGAGGGCGGTCCTGCCGTGTACCGAGAAGAGGTCGTCCATGGGGCGTTGTCTAGCCGACGCCCGGGGACCACGGGGTGGGGCCTCGTGTCCCGTCGGCCGGCGGCGCGGTGGCGGTCGCCTCGACCCTCCCGCGGGCGGCCCTTAGGGCCGGGACCGGCGCCGTCGGGGCGGGGGCGAGGCCTCCCAGTCGGTCCGTCCGTCGTGTCCGCTCACCCTCCGCCGTCGACGCCTGGCGGGGTCGGCGGACTCCGCCAGCGCCCACGTC
>JAKACF010000254.1 GCA_021821585.1 Actinomycetes bacterium | reverse complement strand
CCCGAGCTCACCGAGCACCTCGTCGTCCGGCTCCACGTCCTCGAGCAGCTGCCACTCCGTCTCGGCGCCCTCGGGGCTGCCCGACCTCGGCAGCGTCTCGGTGTCGGCCTCCGGCGGCGGCGGCAGCGTCTCGGCGAGCGGCAGCTCCACGGGCGGGAAGCTCTGCGCCACGGCCCCGAAGCTGCCGAAGGCCCCGACGCTCCCGAGCATCCCGACGTCGACGACGCTCCCCTCGATCCCGGGCGTCACCGGTTCGAGCTCGTCGGGGTCGTCGTCGACCTCCTCGTCCTCGACCGGCCTCAGCGGCGTCGTCAACACCGTGACGGGCGACACCGGCCTCTGATCCCCCCCTCGGGCGGCGGACCTCGTCCACCCGCCGCCGTTCCCCAACAACCAACCCTGGACGGACGAGGCCCCCCGAGGTCAGGCGGGGGGCCTCGTCGCGTCCGGATGTCCACCTCGCCGCGGTGACAGCGCCGTCCGCGGCCGCTCGGTCAGCTCGGTGACTCCGAGCCCTGTCCGGGCCCCGTCTGCAGGACCGCCAGCAGGTCCTCGAGCTTGTCCCAACTGGCCTGCGCGCCGTCCGTCTCCCGGAAGTGGTCGCCGAGGTGCTCTCGACTCGTGAAGTCCAAGACGTCGGTCATGGTCGTGATGCCGGACTCCTCGGCGAGCGTGACCGTCTCGACCGCCTCGTCCTCCGGCCAGCCCTCGAACAGCCAGGTGGACACGATGCGATCCGGCCGCTCGATCTCGAGGAAGGTGCCCCGGAAGGAGCACTCCACAGCTCCGGGGGCGTACCAGGCGTACCGGTAGCTCCCGCCGACTCGCAGGTCGATCTCGCAGACGTGCAGCGCCACGTCATCGGCGGGGAACCACACGCTGATGTGCTCGGGCCTCGTGAGCGCCTCGAACACGAGGGTCCGCGGGGCGTCGAATCGCCGCGTGATCGTGACGCTGTGGTCGTCGTACTCGAAGGTCGCCGTGCCGTGGCGGGTCGTCCTCATGGTGCTCCTTCAGATCGCTGGTCAGGGTCCGGTCGGTGACGCTGAAGCTCGCCGAGGTAGTCGTCCAGCCTGTCGAGTCGCTCGTTCCAGAGCTGCTCGTACCTCGAGACCCAGTCCGCCACCGGTCGCAGGCGGACCGGGTTCACGCGGTAGAGGTGGCGCCGCCCGACGGCCCGGCACTGGACGAGCCCCACTTCGCTCAGCACCCGGAGGTGCTTGGAGACCTGCGGCTGGGTGATCGCCAGCTCGTCGACGATCGCGCCGACCGACCTCTCGCCTTCGGCCAGGACGTCGAGGATGGCGCGGCGGTCCGCCTCGGCGATGGCGTTGAAGACGTCGGTGGTCGTCGGCGCCCGAGCCATCGCCACATCATATGCCCATATCGGAATCTTTGCACTTGCCAGGCGGAGCACCGTCACGAGACGGGCGGTGGGGCTCCGGTACCGTCTCCGGTCGTGGTCGGTCTTCCCAGCCTCGAACGTGAGCGCCTTCGGGCGATCGTCGAGGTCGACCTCGAGACGCTGGATCGCATCCACACGCCCGGGTTCGTGCTGTGCACGCCGAGCGGTGCGGTCTGGGATCGGGACCGCTACCTCGGCGGGCTCGGCGACGGCTCCATCCGGTACCTCCGCTTCGAGCCGCGGGGCGAGATCGAGGCCGTGGAATCCGCGGACGCCGGGGCGGTGCGCTGCCGGTCGGAGATCGAGATCACGATCGGTGGCGAGCCTCCTCACCACCTCGACTGCTGGCACCTGGACGTCTACGTCCGAGGTGGCGACGGCCTCTGGCGGTGCCACTGGTCGCAGGCCACCGACACGATCAGGGACTGAGTCCGAGGTCCTCTCTCAGCGTCCGTCCCGCAGCAGCCCCCGTCGGTGATCGCTCGGCCCACCCCCGGTCGGCCTCCGAGCACTCCTCCGGGGGAGAAGCCCCGCGGGCATCGACGTCGGCTCGAGGACCCCGAGGGGCCCCGGTCCTCCCGGCTCGTCCCGCGGGCCGTCGAGCTCCTTCATCCCCGGCTGGAGGGGCCGACGGCGCGAGCGGTGCGCTCCTGTCTCAGGAGGGCGGGCGCGTCTCGGGCGAGCCACCGGCCCGTCCGCTGTTGCGGTGGCGGACCTGCCAACCGGCCGACGACGTCCGGCGGGGCTCACGGAAGATGCAGCCGTCCGGGCAGGAGAACGGCAGGGTGCCGTTCGCCCCGAGCCGGCAACGCTCCACGCGGTCCGCGCGGCTCACCGTCTGGGCGACGTAGTGGCTGCAGTCGTCGTAGACGGCCATGTCCCCATGATCGCGCACCGGGGCGATCCGGCACGGGCAGGCGGCTCGTGCGTGGTCACGAGCCGTTGCCGGACGCAGCGGGCCCGCACGACGCGCCGCACCCCTTCGCCGGTGGGCCGATCACATGCACCACCGAATGCAGTCCCCTCAGGTGATGGACGGGCCCGAGCTGCCCGAGGCGGGCGATGCCGAGGAGCCCCGAGGAGCCCTGGACGCTCGCCTCTTCGAAGATCCTCCTCGGTGCCGAGAAGTACCACCACTCGTTGCCGAAGGCGCTCCCCGACTCCGAGATGCGGACGACGAGGACCGAGAAGTTGGCGGGCAGGCTCGCCGGGACGGGGCTCCACGGCACCTTTGCCCGCAGCTGTCCCGCCGTGAGGCCCACCCAGTCGACTGCGAGCGATCCGTTGATCGGCTCGAACTGGACGAGGGCGAAGCGAAGGTCCGTCCGGACCGCCGGCGGCAGCGCCGTCGGCACGCCCGTGTACCGCCCCGGAGCGGCGGAGGCGAAGCGAGGCCGTGTCAGCTGCTCCCGGTGCACCGTCCCGAGCTCCTCGAGCACGGCGAGCGGAACCGCCGGAAAGCCCGACGTCTCCCCGCCCGGCGCGCTCGCCCGGGGCGGGGAGCTGAGCCGCCGGACCTCCCAGGAGAAGGGCACCCAGGCGAAGAGCATCGAGTCGAAACGGGACGATCTCGTCGAGGGGAGCCCGTAGAAGCGCCCCGTCGCCTGCGCCACCCACTCGGTGAGCCCGGCGGGAAGGCGCGACTGGCTCGGCATGTGATACGGCGTCAGCCACCGGTCGATCTTGGAGGCCGTCGTCCTCACCCAGAGGACGGGGGCCGGCGGGTAGGGATCGCCTGCGCTCCCGGCCTGGGTGGCGATCTCCTCGTAGAGCCCGGAGGGCATGTGGGCCTCGGTGAGCGCACCGAGCGGCACGTCCGGTTGCCGCGAGCCGGAACGGGAGGCCCCGACCGCCACGCCGATGGCGAGGCCGGCGACGAGGAGGACCACGGCCGCGGCGCGGCCGGCACGGACGAGGGGGCGTCCGCCCCGCGCCCGGGGAGGGACGGCCGGCGCCTCGTCGACGTGCCGGCGGACGAGGAGCGCGACCCGGGCGAGGTCCGCCTCGGGCTCGGCCAGCGCCTCCGGCGGCTCGCGGTCGCTGTCGAGCCACCGGTCGAGTGCCTCTTCCCGGTGACGGAGTCCAGGATCTCTCATCGTCGCTCTCCCGCGTGATCGTTCCATCCGCGGCCGACCAGCTCGGACCGGAGACGCACGAGGGCCCGGTGCTGGATCTGGCGGATGTCGGCCGGGTTCCGTGCGAGCAGGGCGGCGACTTCGGCGGCGGGGCGGCGCTCGACGACGCGAAGGAACAGCACCTGGCGGAACAACGGGCTCAGGTTGGCAAAGGCGGCCCGGACGGCGTCTCCCTCGACGAGCGCCACGAGCTGCTCCTCCACAGAGGGGGCCTCGCCCGGCGCCTCGGCCGGCACCGGGAACCGGGAGCGGCGCCACCGGTCGCGCACGAGGTTCCTCGCGATGGACCGGCGCCAGCGTCCGAGTCCGGCGTCGTCGGTCGGCGCGCTGCTCGCGTGGGAGAGCTCGCGCAGCCGCGTCTCCTGGACGATGTCCTCCCGGTCCGCCTCGGACGCGCTCGGGGCGATGTGGCGGACGAAGCCCTCGAGGGTGTCGTCGCCGGGGTCGGGTCCCACACCGTCACCAACGCCCGGGGACGCCGGATGTGACAGGGCGTGCCGGCACGGGCCGGCGCCGGGGACCGTACAGGTGCCGGGCTGTTCCCGAGGGAGCCCGGCGGTCGGCGCGGCGGCGCACCGCTCGCCCCCGGGTCGAGCCGAGAGGGCGGGTCTCCCTGCAGGCTCTCGTCCGTGGCACCATCGCCACCAGCACAGCACGAGGCGGCGGCGCCTGCTCGGAGGGACGGCCG
>JAKACF010000253.1 GCA_021821585.1 Actinomycetes bacterium | reverse complement strand
CTCGGACCAGACGCTCAACAGGACGCACTGGCCCTCGTGGTCGCAGGCGCCGTTCTCGTGCGGGGCGCCGAAGTCGCCGACCACGATCGGCCCGTCGACGGCGGCCACGATCTGGCCGAGCGTGATCTCGCCCGCCGGCCTGGCGAGCACGTAGCCGCCGCCGACGCCCCGCTTGGAGCGGACGAGGCCGGCTCCCTTCAGGGCGAGCAGGATCTGCTCGAGGTAGGGCTGGGGCAGCCCCGTCCTCTCGGCGATGTCGCGCACCGAGGTGGGCGTGGAGTCCTCCCGCAGCGCCAGCGAGAGCAGCGCGCGGCTCGCGTAGTCGCCGCGGGTCGAGACCTTCACGACACAATCGTACGGCTGGCGCCACCTACGAGGGGCGGAGCCGGCTCACTCCTCGGGGGCGGGGGCGTGCTCGAGGGGGATCGGCACCGGGCCACTCGGCTGCTCGGAGGCGAGCGGGGCGATCACCGGCGCCCCGGCCGGCTCCCCGGCGCCGAGCAGGGTGGAGGAGGAGAGGGCGAGGATCCCGGCCACGACGAGGGTCAGCCCGACGACGGCCCCGAGGAGGGCGAGGTGGCCGCCGTTCACCCGCTCGGAGAGGACGGCGGCCCCGAGGATGACGCTCGCCACCGGGTTGGCTGCCGTGAGGGCGGGGAGCGACCAGCGGATCGGCCCGGACTGGTAGGCGCTCTGGACGAGGAGGGTGGCCACGAGCAGCGTCCCAGCGAAGGCGTACAGCTCCCAGTTCGACGCGAGGCCGCTCACCGCCGCCCCGAGGCCGGCATGCAGCGAGGCGGCGACCTGGTGGGCGATGCCCTTGATGAAGGCGGCCGAGAGGCCGTTCACCATGCCGGCCGCCGTGGCGAGCAGGCCCGGGCGCATGGGCCCGCTCGTGCGGGCCGCGGCGGCCACGAGGACGAGGCCCGCCGCCGCCAGGCAGGCGAGGGCGACGGCCCATCCGAGAGGCGAGGCCGTCCCCCTTCCCGGCGTCGGGCCGGTGGCGAGGAGGAAGGCGGTGAGCCCGATGCAGACGGCACCCGCCGAGAGGCCCTCGCGCACGCCGGGGCGCCTGCGGTGGAGGAGGATGGCGTTGAGCGGGAGGGCGAACAGGAGCCCGCAGACGAGCAGCGGCTGGACGGTGACGAGCGAGCCGTGCCAGAGGGCCGCCAGCTGGAGCAGGGTGCCGACCCCGTTCATGGCGATCCCCGCCAGCCACATCGGCCGCCGGAGGAGGTGCAGCACGAGACTCGGGCGCATGTGCCGCTCGGCGGGCTGGCCCGACGCCGCCTGCTGCTGGAGGACGGCGCCGAACGCGAACGCGAGCGCCGCCAGCAGGCTGAGGACCACCACCACGAGTGCACCCTACGCGCTCGCCCGACCCCGGCGTGCTGGCCCCGGGGCGCCGGCGCCTCGATAGATTGCGCCCCGGTGAGCATCGCGACCAAGCGGGGAGACAAGGGCACGACCGGCCTGCTCTACGGCGGGCGCGTCCGCAAGGACTCGGCGCGCATCGAGTGCAACGGGGCGGTCGACGAGGCCCAGGCGGCACTCGGCTTCGCCCGGGCGCTCGTCGCCTCGGAGAAGGCGAGCGGCCCGGGCGGCTTCTCCACCGCCGAGGTCGACGAGCTGCTCGTCGCCGTCGAGCGGGACCTGTGGGTGCTCATGGCCGAGGTGGCGACCCCGCCGTCCAAGCGGAACCGGCTCAGCGAGGGCGTCTCGCTCGTCTCGCCGGCGATGCTGGCGCGCCTCGACGGCGGCGTCGAGGCCCTCGAGGCGGCCGAGGTCATGCCGAGCGAGTTCGTCGTCCCCGGCGAGAACCCCGCCAGCGCGGCGCTCGACCTCGCCCGTACCGTGGTGCGCAGGGCCGAGCGCCGGGCCGTCCGCCTCGAGTCGGCCGAGGGCTCCCTCGTCGTGCCCTACCTGAACCGCCTCTCCGACCTCTGCTGGCTGCTCGCCCGCGCCCTCGAGGGCAGCCACGTGGCGGCGAGGACGGGTCCGAGACCACGCCGGCGACCCCGTACACCCGAACAGCAAAGCCCGACACGGCAACAGAAAAGGAACCCTTCGTGAGCCCCCTGCCCTCCTTCGAGACCACCACCAGTGCGCCGGCCGGCGCCGAGGCGACCGGGCGCCTGGTGGGCACCGGTCCCGTGGCGCTCGGCCGCGAGGGCGGGGTCTCCGAGGAGCTCGCCCGCCGGCGCGGCTTTTGCGCGACGGTGGGGGAGCGGCTCGTCCTCGCCGACGGGGAGCGGAGCGAGATCCTGCTCGGTGCGGGCGACCCCGGCCGGTTCGGGACCTTCGAGGCGCGCCGCGCCGCCGCCGTGTTCGCGAGGGCGCTCGCGGGGGAGTCCGAGTGCGTCCTCGACCTGCGGGGGGTCCCGGCCCCGCCCGCCCGCGACCTCGTCCAGGCCGTCGTCGAGGGCGTCGCCGGGGCGAGCTACCGCTTCGAGCACTACCGCTCCGCCCGGCGGGAGGAGCCCTCGCGCCGGGTCCACGTCCTCGTCGACGAGGCGGACCTGGCCGGCGCCGAGGAGGGCCTGGCCCGCGGCCTCGCCGTGGCCGAGGCGGTCACGTTCGCCCGCGACGTCTCCAACCGGGCGCCGGGTGACCTCACGCCGACGGATCTCGCCGAAGCCGCCCGCCATCTCGCCGCCTCGGGTGGGGTGCGGATCGAGGTCTTCGACGAGGAGCGCATCGCCGCCGAGCGCCTCGGCGGCCTGCTCGGCGTCGCCCGGGGCTCGGCCGAGCCGCCCCGGCTCGTCAAGATGACCTACGAGCCCGACGACGGCGTCGCCCTCAGGGGGGCCGACGGCAGGGTGCCGACGGTCGCCCTCGTCGGCAAGGGCATCACCTTCGACTCCGGCGGCCTCTCGTTGAAGCCGCCGACCTCGATGATCGGCATGAAGCACGACATGAGCGGGGCGGCCGCCGTCCTCGCCACCGCCGCAGCCTGCCGGGCGCTCGGCGTGGGGGTGCGGGTCGTCGCCATCGCGCCCGTCACCGAGAACATGCCGGGCGGGCGGGCCATCAAGCCCGGGGACGTGCTCACCATCCGCAACGGCAAGACGATCGAGGTGCTGAACACCGACGCCGAGGGGCGCCTCGTCCTCTCCGACGGGCTCGTGCTCGCCACCGAGGAGGAGCCGGACGCCATCGTCGACGTCGCCACCCTGACCGGCGCCTGCGTCGTGGCGCTCGGCGGCGAGGTCGCCGGGGTCATGGGCAACGACTCGGTCGTCCTCGGCGCCCTCGAGGAGGCGGCGCGGCGGGCGGGGGAACCGGTCTGGCGGCTCCCGCTTCCCAGCTCCTACCGCCGCCACCTCGACTCGGACATCGCGGACCTGAAGAACGTCGGCAAGGAGCGCGAGGCCGGCGCCCTCGTCGCCGGCCTCGTGCTCGAGGAGTTCGTCGCCGGGCGCCCCTGGGCCCATCTCGACATCGCCGGCCCGGCGCACGTCGACGAGGCCCGTTACGAGCTCCAAAAGGGCGCCACCGCCTTCGGGGTGCGCACCCTGCTCGAGTTCGTCGGCTCCTTCGAGCCGGGCGGCGCCGCCGGCCCCCGGTCGGCCGACCACCTCGGGGTCGGGTGATGGCGACCGTGGGCGGCCCGTTGCCGCCGGGCGAGACGCAGCCGGCGCCGCCGACCACGGCCGCGCAGGCGGCGCTCGGCTCGGCCGCCCCGGGCGAGCTGCACCCCGCCACGCTCGCCATCGACGTCGGTGGGACCGGCGTCAAGGCCTCCGTCCTCGGCAGTGACGGCCGGCTCCTCGCCGACCGCGTGCGGGTCCCGACGCCCTACCCCTGCCCGCCCGAGCGCATGCTCGGGCTCCTCACCGACCTCGTCGTGCCGCTTCCCGCCTCGGACCGGGTCTCGGTCGGCTTCCCGGGCGTGGTCCGAAAGGGGCTCGTGCTCACCGCCCCGCACTTCGTGACCGCGGCCGGGCCGGGCTCGCCGGTGGTGGCCGAGCTCGCCGCCGCCTGGAAGGGCTTCGATCTCGCAGGCGCCCTCGAGGCCAGGCTCCACCTGCCCGTCAGGGTGGCGAACGACGCCGACCTGCAGGGATGGGCGGTCGTGAGCGGCCACGGGCTCGAGATGGTGGTCACCCTCGGCACCGGCGTCGGGAGCGCCCTGTTCATGGACGGCACGCTCGCCCCCCACCTCGAGCTCGCCCACCACCCCTTCCGCAAGGGCGAGACCTACAACGAGCAGATCGGCGACGCCGCCCTGCGCCGCATCGGCCCG
>JAKACF010000252.1 GCA_021821585.1 Actinomycetes bacterium | reverse complement strand
GTCGTGGTGCACCTGCCAGGATGCCGGGGCGTTCCCCGCTATGGCGTCGTAGTCCTTCCACCACGCCTCGGCGAGGCGGCACTCCTCGAGCACGAGGCCGCCGAGGCCGCCCGGCGCCGGCAGGGGCGCGAGGACCCGCTCGACGAGAAAGGCGCTCGGCACCTCGCCGTAGGCGAGGAGATCAGGCGGGCGCTCTTCGACGATGACCGGCTCTCCCACTCCACCTCCCGCCGGGCACGGGCCCCTCACCGGGTGAGGGGCGAGCCTAACGGGGATCCGCCCCCGGAGGAGAGCCGCCAGCCCGCTCGTGAGCGCCAGCTACCGTGAGGCCATGGCCGGCGTCCACGCTCTTGTCGAGCCCGTGACCTTCCTCCTCGGCGAGTGGGAGGGAAGCGGTGAGGGTCTTTGGCCGGGCGGCTTCTCGTTCACCGACCACCTCCGGTTCACGACCGACGGGCGCCCCCTCGTCGAGTACCGCCAGACGACGGCGACGGCCGACGGCACGCCCTCCCACGGCGAGGTCGGCTACCTCCTGTTGAAGCCGGGCGGCACCGTCCACATGACCGTCGCCCAGCCCTCCGGCATCACCGAGACGCTCGAGGGACACGTCCGCGGAGGCGTCCTCTCCCTCCGTTCGGTCGAGATCGGCCACACGCCGGGGGCCAAGGCCGTGACCGCCAGCGAGCGGCGCATCTCGCTCGGCGACGGGGTGCTCGTCGCCGAGCTCGCCATCGCCATGAACGGCGAGCCGCTCGCGCCCCACACCCGCTCGCAGCTGCGGCGGAGCCAGCGCACCAAGACCTGAGCGGTTACGGTGGGCGGCCGTGCCGCCGACCAGTTCCTCGCCTGTCTGGGGACCGGATCGTGCCTGAGCTCGACCCCAGCTTTCTCGCTCTCCCGCTCGACGCGCTGAGCGCCGCCGGCCTCGAGGCGGCCGCCGCCCGCGGCTGCGAGCACGCCGAGGTGCGGACCGAGCGCATCCGCTCGCAGCTGCTCCGCCTGCGCGACGGGCAGCTCGAGACCTCCGTCGACGAGACCGAGCTCGGCTCGGCCTGCCGGGTCGTCCGGGACGGCTCGTTCGGCTTCGCCGCCACCGTCGAGCTCGGCACCGACGCCGTCGCCGCCACCGCCAACCAGGCGACGGAGACGGCCGAGGCGACCAAGCCGGCGCTTCGGCGACGGTTCGAGCTCGCTCCCGAGCCCTCGCACGGCCGCGTGGAGTGGGTCTCCTCCTACGAGATCGACCCGACGACGGTCGACCTCGAGGAGAAGGTGGCGCTGCTCGGCGAGTGGAGCCGGCGGCTGCTCGCCGCAGACGGCGTCGACCACGTGACAGCCTCGCTGCTCTCGGTCGTCGAGGACGTCCACTACGCCGACTCGAACGGTACGGTCGCCCTGCAACGGCGGGTCCGCGTCTACCCCGTGCTCGAAGCGCTCTCGGTCGACCCGGACTCCGGCGAGTTCGAGACGATGGAGACGCTCGCCCCACCGGTCGGGCGGGGCTACGAGTACCTGAGCGGGTCGGGCTGGGACTTCGAGGGCGAGCTCGCCGCCCTGCCCGAGCACCTCTCGGAGAAGCGCCGGGCCCCGAGCGTGGAGCCCGGCCGCTACGACCTCGTCGTCGACCCGACGAACCTGTGGCTCACGATCCACGAGTCGATCGGCCACGCCACCGAGCTCGACCGGGCGATGGGCTACGAGGCGGCCATGGCGGGCACCTCGTTCGCCACCTTCGACCGGCTCGGCTCGCTCCGCTACGGCTCGGAGGTGATGCACGTCACCGGCGACCGCACCGTCGAGCACGGACTGGCCTCGGTGGCGATCGACGACGAGGGCGTCGAGACGGGCTCGTTCGACCTCATCGTCGGTGGCATCCTGCAGGGCTACCAGCTCGACCGCCGCATCGCTCGCGAGATGGGCTTCGAGCGCTCGAACGGGTGCGCCTACGCGGCCGGCCCGCTGTACTCGCCCATCCAGCGCATGGCGAACGTCTCGCTCCGGCCCGCCCACTCGGGCGACCCCTCGGTCGAGGACCTCGTCGCCGGGGTGGAGCGAGGCATCTACGTCGTCGGCGACAAGAGCTGGTCGATCGACATGCAGCGCTACAACTTCCAGTTCACCGGTCAGCGCTTCTTCGCCATCGAGCACGGCCGCCTCGCCGGGCAGCTGCGTGACGTCGCCTACCAGGCGACCACGACCGACTTCTGGGGCTCGATGGAGGCGGTCGGGGGTCCCTCCACCTACCTGCTCGCCGGATCGTTCAACTGCGGCAAGGGCCAGCCGATGCAGAGCGCTCCGGTGAGCCACGGCTGCCCGGCCGCCCTCTTCCGCCAGGTCAACGTCCTCAACACGAGAGCCGAGGCGGGGCGATGAGCGGCGGGCTGCTTCCCGCCGGAGAGCTCGCCGAGCGGGCGCTCGAGGGCGCGCCGGCCGGCGGCCGCATCGCCATCGTGGAGGAGCTCTCCGAGGCGGAGCTCCGCTACGCCAACAACACCGTGACGACGAACGGCACGCGCCAGAGCCGGGCGGTCACAGTGATCAGCTTCGACGCACGGCCCGACGGGGTGGCCGCAGGCGTCGCCACCGGCAGCGGCGCGCTCGACGTCGCCGACCTCGTGGCGGCGGCCGAGGCGGCGGCCGCCAGCTCGCCCCTGGCGGAGGACGCCTCCCCGCTCGTCGCCGGCGGCGCCTCCCCGGACTTCCACGACGAGCCCGAGCGCACGCGGCTCCAGCTTCTCGCCCCGGTGATCGGAGGCCTGCCGGAGCTGTTCGGCCGCGCCGAGGCCGACGGTCGGGTCGTCGCCGGCTTCGCCCATCACCGCGTGCGGACGACCTACCTGGCCTCGACGACCGGGATCCGCGCGCGCCACGTCGACCCCGGCGGCCGGGTGGAGCTCGTCGGCAGGTCCGCCGACGGCACGCGCTCGGCGTGGGCCGGGGCCGGGACGAACCTCTTCGACGACATCGACCTCGCCGCCCTCGAACAGCGGCTCGTGCGCGGACTCGACTGGGCGCGCCGGCGCGTCGAGCTCCCGGCCGGCCGCTACGAGACGGTCCTCCCCGGCGACGCCGTCGCCGACCTCATGACGATGTTCGAGGCCCACGCGTCGGGCAAGCAGGCGGAGGAGGGTGGCAGCGTCTTCTCGGCTCCGGGGGGCGGGACCCGCATCGGTGACAGGCTCTGCGAGCTCCCCTTCGCGCTGCGCAGCGATCCCGCCGACCCGGTCGTGCCGACCATGCCCTTCGTCGCCACGGCGGCCTCGCAGGCCGACATCTCCGTCTTCGACAACGGCGCCCCCGTCCCGCCGGTCGGGTGGGTGTCGGGCGGCGTCCTCGAGCGGCTCCGCTACCACCGCGCCGGCGCCAGGCGCTCGGGGCAGGCCTTCACGCCCGACGTCGGGAACCTCGTCCTCGAGCTACCCGGGGCAGACGGGGGGCTCGACGACCTGATCGGCCGGACCGAGCGCGGTCTTCTCGTCACCTGCCTGTGGTACATCCGGACGGTCGACCCGGCGACGCTGCTCCTCACCGGGCTCACCCGGGACGGCGTCTACCTCGTCGAGGGCGGAGAGGTCGTGGGCGCTGTCAACAACTTCCGCTTCAACGAGAGCCCGGTCGACCTCCTCGCAAAGGCGTCGGAGGCCGGCCGCACCGAGCGGGCGCTCTCCCGGGAGTGGTCCGAGTGGTACACCCGCACCCGCATGCCACCTCTCAGGGTCGCCGAGTTCAACATGAGCTCGGTGAGCCCCGCCACCTGAGGCCACCGGGAGGAGACCCGTGACGTCGTCGCTGACGTTTCTCGGCACCGGCAACTACCTCGCCCCCCCGGGGCGCTACTGGAACAGCTTCCTCGTCGAGGCGGAGGATCTCACCGTCCTCGTCGAGCCCTCGCCGACGGCGCTGCCGAACCTGCGCCGGGCGGGCTCCGGCGTGGACGACCTCGACGTCGTGATGATCTCCCACTTCCATCCGGACCACACCTTCGGCTGGCCATTCCTGCTCCTCGAGCTCGCCGAGTCGCAACGCTCCGAACCGCTCGTCGTCGCCGGGCCGCCGGGCGTCGAGGCGTTCCTCTCGGAGATGATGCGGCTCGGCTCGGTGGCCGGCATCGAGGTCGAGGCGCGCGGGCACCCGGGGCTCGCCTTCGTCGAGGCCGACCCGTCCTCGACGAGGCAGTCGGCCGGTCCCCTCGGCTTCTCTGCGATCGAGGTCGAGCACGTCCCGGGGCGCTCCTGCTTCGGCTACCTGCTGGGGCTCGGCGGTCGCACCCTCGGCTACCC
>JAKACF010000011.1 GCA_021821585.1 Actinomycetes bacterium | reverse complement strand
TCGGCTGGGCCGGGGCGGTCGTCCTCGGGGCCATCGTGGCACCGACCGATCCCGTCGCCGCCACCTCGGTGATGGCACGGCTCAGCGCACCGCCGGGCGTGACCACCATCCTCGAGGGCGAGAGCCTCGTCAACGACGGGATCGCCCTCGCCCTGTTCAGCCTCGGGCTGGCCGCCCTGGCGGCACCGACCAGCCCGGCGGCCGGTCTCGTGAGCTTCCTCCGGATCGCGGGCGGCGGGACGGCCTTCGGCATCGCCGTCGGCGTGGCGGCCGGCCGGCTGCAGCGCGTGCTGCGGGACGCCTCTTCGAGGACCGTCGTCTCGCTCATCATCCCGTTCGCGGCCTACCTGCCGGCCGACGCCCTCGGCCTGTCGGGTGTGCTCGCCACCCTGGCAGCCGGCCTCGTCGTCGGTCCGCGGGCGACGGCCGGGCTCGAGCCGTCCGGGCGCATCCGGATCGCCGACTTCTGGCAGGTGCTCGTCTTCCTGCTCGAATCCGTCCTGTTCGTGCTGGTCGGCCTCCAGCTTCGCCGCCTCGTCGACGGGTTGCGGCCCGACGAGGTCGGCAGCGTCGCCCTCCTCGCCGGCTCGGCCGTCGCCACCGTCGTCGTGCTGAGGCTCGTGTGGTGGTTGGCGGTCCCGACGATCCGCTGGCGCCCGGAGGGCCGGCTGCTCGACACCGGGAGCATGCCGCGGCGGGAGCGGCTGGTGCTCGGCTGGAGCGGCCTGCGGGGCGCCATCTCGCTCGCCGCCGCCCTGTCGGTCCCCGCCAGCGTCTCGGGGCACTCCTTCCCCGGGCGTGACCTCGTCGTCTTCACGACCTTCTGCGTCATCGTCGCCACGCTGGTCGGCCAGGGGACGACGCTCGGCTGGCTGCTGAAGCGCCTCGGTGTGGTCGGGAGCGAGCTCGAGGGCCGCCAGCGGGCCATGGCCGAGCGCCGCTGCGCCGAGGCTGCGCTCCGCCTCCTCGACCGTCTGGTCGCCGAGGAGCAGGTGGGTGACGAGACGGCCGAGTGGCTGCGGGAGCGCTACGAGCGCCGGCTGGCACGCGCCCGCCTCCTCGCCGGTGACGACGAGGAGGAGGACACGACGCCGGCTCGGCTCCCCGGCCTCGAGCGCCGCCTCCTCGGTGTCCAGGTCCAGACGCTCCAGCAGCTGCACCGCCAGGGGGAGATCACCAACGGGGTGATGAGGGTGGTGAGGCGCGAGCTCGACCTCGAGCACGCCCGCTTCCAGGGTTGAGAGCCCTCGACCCCGGCCCCGGTAGCCCGCTCCTGTCACAACCGGGCTCCCGGCCATCCGGCCTGCGGCGTCGGTAGGCTGGCCGCGCCGCCCGTGGGGAGTTCGGGCGCGGATCTCGGGACGCCAGGAGGAGGCAATGGGGGAGGGCTCGGCAGCCGACGCCCCCGACCGGGCTGGCCGGTCGATCATCGAGATGGCGTCGAACGACGGGCGCGGTGGCGCCGTCGCGCCCGCCGGTTCGTGACCGGCCGGCTGCTCTCCGAGGAGGGCATCGCCCGCTTCGGCGAGGTCGCCCGCTCGCACGTCGCCGACGGGGAGGTCCCCGGCCTCGTGGCCCTCGTGGCCCGCGGCGCCGAGGTCCACGTGGAGGCGCTCGGGTCGCTCAGCGTCGGCGGGCCGCCGGTACGGCGGAACTCGCTCTTTCGCATCGCCTCGACGACCAAGGTCGTGACGGGCATCGCCACCATGGCCGTCGTCGGCAGAGGGCTGGTCGGCCTGGACGAGCCCGTGGCGCGGATCCTTCCCGAGCCCGCAGGTCCCCGCGTCCTCCGCCGGATGGACGGGGCGCTCGACGAGACCGAGCCGGCGCGCCGCCCGGTGACCGTCCGCCAGCTGGCGAACTTCACCTTCGGCTTCGGCGCCTGCGCCGAGATGTGGTCCTCCCCCGGGCCGTGGCCGGTCGTGCGGGCCGCCGAGGACCTCCACCTCGCCACGCTCGGGCCGCCGGCGCCGGGAGACCAGCCGGACCCCGACAGCTGGATGGAGGCCCTCGGGTCGCTGCCGCTCCTCGCGGAGCCCGGTGAGCGGTGGCTGTACAACACGGGCGCCTCGGTGCTCGGCGTCCTGCTCGCACGTGCCACCGCCACGCCCTTCGACGAGATGCTCGCCGAGTGGGTCTTCGAGCCGCTCGGCATGCGCGACACGGCCTTCTACGCCCGCGACCCCGCACGGCTCCCGACGGCATACGGCCGCGGACCCGACGGCCTCCAGGTCTTCGACCCGCCGGAGGGCCAGTGGAGCCGGCCGCCGGCCTTCCCCGACGGCGCCGCCGGCCTCGTCTCGACTGCGGACGACCTGCTCGGTCTGGGTCGCACCCTGCTCGCCGGGGGAGCCCCCCTCCTTCGGCCGGAGGCGGTGGCGGAGATGACCCGCGACCAGCTGTCGGCCGAGCAGCGGGAGCGTGCACGGGTCTTCCTCGCCGGCCGGACCTGGGGGCTGTGCGTCTCGATCGTCACCGACGGGCCCCGTGCCGGCTCGATCGGCTGGGACGGCGGCCTCGGGACGTCGTTCCTCGTCGATCCCGCCCTCGGGCTCGTCGTGGTCGTGCTCACCCAGCGCCTCTTCGATACCCCACAGGCGCCCCAGGTCCACGTCGACCTGCAGCGGGCGGCCTTCGGCGCGACCCGCTGACCGACGGCGGCTCAGTCCCCGTCGAGGAACTGGATCTCGAAGTGGTCCCCGAGACCACCGAGGCTCAGCACGCGGCAGACGAGCGGGCTCGGCTGCCACAGCACGAGACGGTGGCCGGTCGCCTTCGCCCGGAGGTCGGCCTCGACGAGCATGCCGAGACCCCGGGCGTCGATGAAGCGCACGTCCGAGAGGTCGACCACGAGGTCCCCGCACGGCCCGTCCATGGCGGCGAAGATCCGCGAGCGGACGTGCTCGCAGGTCGACAGGTCGAGGTCGCCGGCGACGAGGACCACGGACCTGCGCCGGATGTCGCCACCGAAACCGTTGTGCACGCCGAAGAACACCGCGCCACCACCCCGGGTCGTGGAGGAGGTGGGCGTCTGTTCCGTCAAACGCCCACGAGATCCGCACAAGTCGGCAAGCTGGCGCCAAAAGACTACCCACCGGCCCGGGCTGCGATGAGCGGTGCGGGATTACGACTCGGTGACAGCGCGGGCAGCGGTCCGTGGCGCCGGCCCCGGGGAGAAGGAGGTGCCGGCCGGTAGGCTCGCGAGATGAGCAAGCCGCTCGCGGTGGCCGGGGTGGCCGCCTCCGCGGGTGGCGTCGAGGTGCTGCGCAGCTTCGTCTCGGAGCTGCCAGGCGACCTGCCTGCCTGTGTCCTCGTCGTCCTCCACGTCTCGCCGAGCGGGCCGAGCGTCCTCCCGCGGATCCTGGAGCGGGCCGGTGAGCTCCCGGCCCGCCACGCTGTCGACGGGGAGCCGCTCGAGGCGGGCGTCATCCTCGTGGCCCCGCCCGACCACCATCTCCTCGTCGAGGACGGCCACGTCCGCGTGACCCGCGGACCCCGGGAGGGCGGTCACCGGCCTTCGGCCGACACATTGCTGCGCAGCCTGGCGAGCGGCTTCGGGCCGCGGGCGGCCGGCGTCGTGCTGTCGGGGATGATGGACGACGGAGCGGCCGGCCTGCTCGCTCTCCGGGTGGCAGGGGGCCTCGCCCTCGTCCAGTCACCGGAGTCGTCGGCGTTCCCCGGCATGCCGCTCGCGGCCATCGAGCTCGCGGACCCCCAGATCGTGGCAGAGCCGCGGGAGCTCGCCCGACAGCTCCGGTCGTGGATCGGGGGCCTTTCGGGCAGGGAAGGGGCGGAGATGACTGGCACCAGCGGGAGCGACGGGAACGACCCTGGACCGGCGGCACTCGCGGCCCTACGCGGGGGCACGGCCGACGCCGCCCCGGCCGACCCGCCGGCGGTACGCGGGGGTTCGGGGGGCGATCCCGATCCGGTCGGTCCGGATCCCGAGAACGACCCCGCCCTCACGGCCCCCTCGTCCCCCGGCGAGACGCGGGGCGGCGACTCCTCCTCGTTCCCGCCCGCCCAACAGGAGTCCGTCGTCTCCCTGACCTGCCCCGACTGCGGCGGCACGCTGTGGCTCCGTGAAGAGTTCGGCGCCGAGCGCTTCAGCTGCCGCGTCGGGCACTCGTTCTCGGCCGCCAGCCTGTTCCTCGGGAAGCAGGACGCCCTCGAGGCGGCCGTCTGGGCCGCCATCGTGGCCCTCGAGGAGCGCCTCGAGCTGCTGGAACGCATGAGGTCCCGAGCCGGTCGCCAGCGCCTCGCGCTCACCCGAGCCCGCTACGAGCGCGAGGCCGAGGCGACGAGGGCGAAGGCGGCGGTGCTGCGTGCCATGATCGAGTCGTTGAGCCAGGTGCCGATCGAGGACGAGGCGCACCACGACGAGGAGCGTGCCGACCCGGGAGCGGGCACGGGCGTTCGGACAGGAGAGGCCGGTGGCCACCCCGCCGCTTGACGGAGAGCTGGACCGGTTGCTCGAGTACATCCACGACCGTCGCAACTTCGACTTCCGGGGCTACAAGCGGGCGAGCCTCAGCCGGAGGATCCTGAAGCGGATGCAGGCGGTCGGCGCCGAGGACTACCAGCGCTACACCGAGATGCTGGAAGCCAACCCCGGCGAGTTCCGGGAGCTGTTCAACACCATCCTCATCAACGTCACGAGCCTCATGCGAGACCCGGAGGCCTGGCAGGCGCTCGCCGAGGAGGTGATCGGCCCGCTCGTCACCCAGAAGGGCCCCCTCGAGCCGATCCGGGTCTGGTCGGCCGGATGCGCCTCGGGCGAGGAGGCCTACACCCTCGCCGTCCTCCTCGCCGAGGCGCTCGGGGAGGAGCGGTTCCGCCGCAGCGTGAAGATCTACGCGACCGACGCCGACGCCGAGGCGCTGCACGTGGCCCGCCACGGCCGCTACCCGACCTCCAAGCTGCGCGCCGCCTTCGGGGAGGAGCGCACGCGGCGGTTCTTCGACGAGGACGGCGAGGAGTCGGTCTTCCGGGCAGACCTCCGCCGGGCCCTCATCTTCGGGCGCCACGATCTCGTCCAGGACCCTCCCATCTCGCGCCTCGACCTCATCTCGTGCAGGAACACGCTCATGTACTTCACCTCGGACGTGCAGATGCGGATCCTCGGGAACTTCCACTTCGCCCTCGCCCCGGGCGGCTACCTCTTCCTCGGCAAGTCCGAGGCGCTCGTCACCCGGACGGGGATGTTCGAGCCGGTCGACCTGCGCCAGCACATCTTCTCGAGGAACGGCCGGGCCCCCCACGTCGGGGTCCTGCCGGCTCCGGCCGCCTCTAGGGCGGCGTCGGCATGGACGGCTCCACCGCTCAGCGAGGAGCTCTTCGACCAGGTCCCGGTGGCCGAGCTCGTCGTCGACGACCGTTCCGTCATCGTGGCCGCCAACCGCGAGGCCCGCCGGCTCCTCGCCCTCGGCACCGGCGACGTCGGCCGCTCCTACCTCGAGCTCGCCTCCCTCTCGCGGGTGGTCGAGCTGCGGCCGGCATTCGAAAGGGTGCTCCGGGACCGCCACGTGGTGACGGTTCACGACGTGGCCTGGGCGACCGGCGACCAGCCGGTGACGCTCGACATCACGGTGGGCCCGCTCGAGGCGAACGGCGGCGTCGTCGTCCTGCTCTCCGATGTCTCCCGCTACCAGCACCTGCGCGACGAGCTCGAGGCCTCCCAGCGCCAGCTCGAGACGGCCTTCGAGGAGCTGCAGTCAGCCGTCGAGGAGCTCGAGACCACCAACGAGGAGCTCCAGTCGACCAACGAGGAGCTCGAGACCACCAACGAGGAGCTGCACTCCACCAACGAGGAGCTCGAGACGATGAACGAGGAGCTCCAGTCGACCAACGAGGAGCTCGAGACGATCAACAACGAGCTCCGGGACCGCAACGAGCAGGTCGACGACCTGAACCAGTTCCTCGAGTCGATCCTCGGCAGCATCCAGTCGGCCGTGGTCGTCCTCGACGCCGAGATGCAGGTGCGTGCCTGGAACCGCCAGGCCGAGGAGCTCTGGGGGCTGCGCAGCGACGAGGTGCTCGGCCAGCACTTCCTCAACCTCGACATCGGCTTCCCGGTCGAGCGGCTCCGCTCGGTCATCCGGGACTGCGTCGCCGGCCGGAGCCAGCGCGCCCAGCTCTCCGAGCCGGCCGTCAACCGGCGCGGACGCCCGATCCTCTGCTCGGTCGGCATCAGCCGCCTCGTCGGGAGCGCTCCGCTGAGAGGCGTCATCTTGATGATGGACTCCGAGGACGCCTCCCGCGGCCCGCTCCCGAAGGAGGAGGAGCCGGCACCGGCCGAGGCCTTTCCCGACGGCCAGCTCAGCGAGCGGGAGGGGGCCGGCGACTGAACCCGTTGGCGGCTCGTCTCCGGTGCCGGGAGGAGGCCTCGTCGACGATCTGCTGGGCGAGGACGCGCACCGGCGTGTTCGACCGTTGCGAGGCCTTCCGCAGCACCTCGAAGGCCTCCTCGGCCGAGCAGCCCGAGCGCACCATCAAGATTCCCTTCGCCTGCTCGATCACCGGCATCGACTCGAGGCGGGCACGCATCCTGGCGAGGAGGGAGCTCGACAGGAGCTGTCTCGTGTCGAGCGCCGTCTCCTCCTTGACCCGGATCAGCTCCCGGGTCCCGACGAGCCGTCGGGCGTTGCGCTGGAGTTGTGCCTGGACCGCCTCGAGGCGCCCCCGGAGCTCCTCCCATGACTCAGTGTCCGCACTGGCCATCGCCTAGAAGATAGCGACCCTGTCAAGGCGCGCGACGCCTCGCGCCCTCATGGTCGTCCGCCGCTCTCGAGAACCGGCTCGAGGCGCCAGTCGGGGTGCTCCGCCTCGAGGCGGGCGAGCCAGTGGGGGCTCTCGAACAGGGCGAGGAGGGCCCCGTCCCGTCGCGCGAGCACCCTGATGCTGGCGCTCGTGCGCAGCAGGGCGGCGGCCGTCGCCTCGTCGGTGCGCCGGGCGACGGTGTGGGCCGTCGGCGACAGCTCGACGGCCGCCCCGAACTCCTCGGCGAGGCGGTGGGCGAAGACCTCGAACTGCATCCGCCCGACCGCCGCCAGGACGGGGTCGGGATCCCCGGACGGGTCGCGAAGGACCTGGACCACGCCCTCCTTCTCCAGCTGCTCGACACCGCGGCGGAACTGCTTGTGGCGGCCGGTGTCGCGGGGGCGGACCCTCGCGAACAGCTCGGGGCTGAAGCTCGGGATCGGCGGGAAGGCGACCGGCTCGCCGGCGTACAGGGTGTCCCCGATCCGGAGGTCGCCGGCGTTCACGAGCCCGATGACGTCGCCGGGATAGGCGACGTCGATCGTCTCCCGCTCGGCCCCGAACAGCGAGGCGGCGTACTTGGTGGCGAACGGGCGGCCGGTCGGCTGGTGGACGACGGTCATACCGCGCTCGAAGCGCCCCGAGCAGACCCGGACGAAGGCGACGTGGTCGCGGTGGGCGGGATCCATGTTGGACTGGATCTTGAAGACGAAGCCGGAGAAGGCTTCCTCGAGCCGCCGCACGACGCCGGCGGAGTTGGCCCGCGGGGAGGGCGGCGGGACGAGGTCGACGACGGCGTCGAGGAGGTGGCGGACCCCGAAGTTGGTGAGTGCCGAGCCGACGAACAGCGGGCTCGTCTCACCGGCGAGGAAGCTCGGGGTGTCGAAGTTCGCACCGACAGCCTCGAGGAGCGCCACCTCCTCGGCCGCCTGTTCCCAGGCGCCGCCCTCGCTCAGGCGGGCGAGCTCCGGCTCGACCCGTTCCTCACTGGCGGTCCTGGCGCCGTGCGCCGTGCGCCCGTAGCGGACGAACTCGCCCGTCCGCCGGTCGACGACCCCGCGGAAGTCGCCGGCGATCCCGACCGGCCACGTCACCGGCGTCGGCCGCAGCCCGATCTGCTCCTCGATCTCGTCGAGGAGCTCGAGCGGGTCCCTGCCCGGACGGTCGTACTTGTTGAGCAGGGTGAGGACCGGAAGCGAGCGCGCCCGGCAGACCTCGAAGAGCTTGAGGGTCTGGCTCTCGACGCCCTTCGCGACGTCGAGCACCATCACCGCCGCGTCGGCGGCCGCGAGGACGCGGTAGGTGTCCTCGGAGAAGTCGCGGTGCCCGGGGGTGTCGAGCAGGTTGAGGACGTGCCCCCGGTAGGAGAACTGGAGCGCCGTGGAGGTGATCGAGATGCCGCGCTCCTGCTCGAGCGCCATCCAGTCCGAGGTGGCCCGTCGGCGGGCGCCGCGGGCCTTCACGGCGCCGGCCTCGGCCACCGCGCCGGCGTAGAGCAGGAACTTCTCGGTGAGCGTCGTCTTGCCGGCGTCAGGGTGGCTGATGATGGCGAAGGTGCGGCGCCGCGCCGCCTCGCCGGCGGCGGCGAGCCGCGGCTCCTCCCCGACGAGGGCCGTCACGACCGGGCCCCTCTCCCGGCCTCCCGCCACCAGGCGGCGGCCGGGCGCGTCGCGGCGCGCTGGCGCACCCTCAAGTCGTACACGTGCCCGTCCTCCCCGATGCCAAGGCGGCTCTCCAAGTTAGCGGCCCACCGGTCGCGGCCGATCAGGCGAGCAGCCCGGCGAGCTCGGGGAGGGAGGCGACGGTCGTCCCCGGCGGCGTGAAGAACGGCGGGTAGGGGAGCCCGACCCGGTCGACGAGCGCCGTCTGCATGCCCGCCCGGGCGGCGCCGTCGACGTCCCAGGGATGGACGGCGACGAGCAGCATGGCCTCGGGTCGGCACCGACAGGTGGTGGCGGCGAGGTCGTAGGCCGCCCGGGCGGGCTTGAACACGCCGGCGTCCTCGACCGAGAGGAGGCGCTCGAAGTGCTCTCGCAGCCCGGCTGACGAAAGCAGCCGGTCGGCGACGGCGGCCGCCCCGTTGCTGAGCGTGACGAGCCGGAAGCCGGCCGCCACGAGGGCGCGCACACCCTCGGGGACGTCCTCGTGCAGGCCGAGCCGGCCGAAGCCCTCCATCACGTGAGCGACGGCCTCCTCGGGCGCCACCGCCGGGCGGCGGCCCGCGACGAGGGACCGCAGCGTCGCCTCGGCGAGGTCGGAGAAGGGCGCCATCGTCCCCGAGACGGCGAGGGCGAAGCCGTCGCGCAGCACCGAGGCGAACCAGGTGCGGGCCGCCCCGGGCTCGAGCCCGACCTCGGCGAAGCGCTCGGACATGCCGGAGAGGTCGGAGAGGGTCTCGTTCACGTCGAAGACGACGACCTCGGGCCGCCGCACCGTGCCCCCGGTCATCGGCCCGGGGCGCCGGCGAGCGACCAGGCCTCGGCGGTGAGCTCGGCGGAGCGGAGCCGCCCGGTCGCGCTCGGCGACTGGTGGGCGACGATCAGCTCGTCGGCCGACGCATGGGCGGCGAATCCGGTGAGGTAGTCGCGCACCCGCGACGGCGTGCCGACGGCCGAGTAGGTGAGCATCTCGGCGACGTGGCGCCCGGCCGGCGAGTCGACGAGGAGATCCGTCTCCTCCTCCGACAGCGCCTGGCCCCGGGCGAGGATCGCCCGGACCCTCTGGCGCCTCGCCTCGCGGAACTGGGCCTCGGCCTCCTCGTCGCTGTCGGCGGCGACCACGTTCACTCCGGCGATTACGTACGGCTCGGCGAGGTCGGCCGACGGGCGGAACTCGCGGCGGTAGAGCGCGACGGCCTCGGTGAGGGCGGCCGGGGCGAAGTGGGAGGCGAAGGCGTACGCCAGCCCGAGCAGGGCGGCCAGCTCTGCGCCGAACAGGGAGGAACCGAGGATGTAGAGGGGGACGTTCGTGCCCTTGCCGGGCGTCGCGTCCACGCCGGCGATCCGCGACTCGCCCCGGAGGTAGCCCTGCAGCTCGAGGACGTCCTCGGGGAAGGTGTCGGCCGAGGCGGGGCTCCGACGCAACGCCCTCATCGTGTTGCGGTCCGAGCCGGGGGCGCGCCCGAGGCCGAGGTCGATGCGACCGGGGTGGAGCGACTCGAGCGTGCCGAACTGCTCGGCGATGGTGAGCGGGGAGTGGTTCGGCAACATGACCCCGCCGGCCCCGAGGCGGATGGTGCTCGTGTGGGCGGCGACATGGGCGATGAGCACACTCGTCGCCGAGGAGGCGATCGTCGCCATGTTGTGGTGCTCGGCGTACCAGACGCGCCGGTAGCCGAGCTGCTCGGCCCGCCTGGCGAGGGCGACGCTGGCGGAGAAGGAGTCGGCAGGGGTCTCGCCCGGTCGGATCGGTGCCAGGTCGAGGATGGAGAGCGGGATCGTCATGGAAGCCCTTCGGTCGGTCCCGGACAAATTACGGCCGGGACCGGGCCGGGCCGGCTACGGGTCGTCGTCGGCGACGGCCACGATCCTCGCCGAGGTGACCTCGGCGAGGATCCGCGGATCGACCGGGAAGACCGAACGTGGCGTCCCCGCCGCCGCCCAGACCACCTCGTGGGCGAGCAGCCGCTCGTCGAGGAAGGTGGTGCAGGTGACGCGGTGGCCGAGGGGCGGCACTCCGCCGATGGCAAAGCCGGTCCGCTCCTTCACAAAGCGCGGGTCGGCCCGCTCGAGGCGGCCGCCCGCCACCTCCGCCAGACGCTCCTCGTCGACCCTGCGGTCGCCGGGAGCGAGGACGAGGACCGGCTCGTCCCGACCGGGGGCGCGGAAGACGAGCGACTTCACGATGGCGGCGACCTCGCACCCGAGCGCGTCGGCCGCCTCGGCCGCCGTGCGGGTGCTGGCGGGCATCTCCCGGACCTCGGTGACGACGCCGCGACGGGCGAGCTCGGCGGCGACGGCGCCCGCCCGGGCGCCGAGGGACTCCATGGGGCCGTTCATAGCGCGTCTGGCGCGGGCGCTCGGCCCGGGGGGAGGATGGGGCCCATGCTCGCAGCGTTCTCCATCGCCCCGGTCGGCGCCGGGGAGTCCGTCTCCTCGGAGGTCGCCGAGGTCGTCCGGCTCGTGCGCGAGAGCGGCCTCGCCAACGAGACGAACGCCATGTTCACCAACGTCGAGGGGGAGTGGGACGAGGTCATGGCCCTGCTGAAGACGTGCACCGAGAAGGTGGCCGAGCGGTCGGGCCGGGTCAGCCTCGTCGTGAAGATCGACTACCGGCGGGGCGTCACCGGGGCCCTCCGCTCCAAGGTGGAGGCGGTGGAGCGGCACCTCCGGGCGGGGGCCTGAGGGGGTCGTAGCCCTTCAGCTCCCCGATCGCCGGGAGCCCGCCGGCGTCGACCTCCCTCGCCACGAGGACGGCGCGGGCGCACTCGACCGCCACCGCCGGGCGAGCCCGCAGGGCGAGCACGTTGGCGTCGTTCCCGCGCCGCGCCCCGGTGGCGATGGAGGCAGGCGAGCGCCGCTCACGCCGGCGACCGTTGTCGGCCGCCATGCTCGTCCCGTCCCGCTGCGGGACATGACGACCCCGAGGTCGGCCCGGCCGGAAGCGGCGCCTCGCGTAGGCCCGGCCGACCTCCGGCCAGATCCCGCCGGGGGCGAGCTCGGTCACCTCGGCGACGGTCTCGAGCCACGAGCGCACCTCCCGGGCGCAGCCGTTCTGGTCGCCGGTCGAAAAGGCGACCCGCGCACCTCCACCCTCCCGTTGCTCCGTCCTGCCGACACCGTCGCGCCGGCCGGGCCTGCCTGGGTCGTGATTGCACGGCGGCGGGGGCGGGTATCAGGGCACGCGCCGCGTGCCGTGTGCGTACGCGGAGCGAACGACCATCGACGACATCGAGAGAGGTGGGCCAGTGGCACGACGCGGCACGGCAGACGGGCGGACACGGCGGGCACGGAGGCTGGCGGGACCGGTGGCCGCGAGCGCCCTCGTCGGCCTCGCCGCCGCTGCCTGCGGCTCGAGCTCCGCCTCGCCGAAGAGCATCTCGGCCAAGGCCAAGCAGACGATCGTCTTCGCCGAGTCGGGGCTCGGCACCGAAGGGGCCCAGACCGCCAAGGCGATCAAGGCCTTCGAGAAGGCGAACCCGAACATCAAGGTGAACATCGACGTCCTCTCGCCTGACTCGACCACCTACCTCTCCCAGCTCGAGCACGACTTCATCTCCGGGTCGAGCACCCCGGACGTGTTCGAGTCCGACGTCACCTACCCGGCCAAGTTCGCCCAGGCGGGCTGGGTGAAGGCGCTCACGAGCTTCCACCCGAACATGGGCCAGTTCTTCTCCCACGAGGTGGCGGCCGGCACCTACCACGGCACCGTCTACGCCGTCCCGTGGTTCGACAACCCCGAGGGCCTCTTCTACCGGACCGACCTCATCAAGACGCCGCCGAAGACACCCAACCAGCTCGTGGCGGACGCCAAGGCGGCCATGAAGGCCGACCCGCACCTGAAAGAGGGGCTCGCCTTCGAGGGAGCGAAGTACGAAGGGGCCATCACCTCGTTTTTGACGGTGGACTCCGCCTTCGGGGGGAAGCTCAACCCGGGCAACATCAACACGCCCGGCAACAAGGCGGCGCTCAGCTTCCTCTACGACTCGATCTACAAGTACCACATCGCCCCGACGGCGGTGACCGGGTGGCAGGAGGGCCAGGTCGAGCAGGAGTTCGTCTCCGGCTACACGCCCTTTGCCATCGACTACCCCTTCGTCGAGTCCCTGGCCACCTCGCCACCGGTGAAGGGCCACGTGGGCTACATCCCATTCCCGCCGGCGCCCGGCGGGACGCCCGGCAGCGCCCTTGGCGGCGAGATGCTCGCCATCAACGCGAAGAGCTCCCACGCCGATGCCGCCTGGAAGCTGATCCAGTACCTGACGAGCCCCTCGGTCGAGGTCGCCCGGGCGGAGGCGACCGGCGACCCGCCCTCGCTGCCGAGCGCCTACACCCCGGCGCTGTACGCCAAGGCGCCGTACTTCAAGGCCGTGAAGACGCTGAACGGTTACTCGGCCCCGCGGCCGGTCAGCCCGAACTACCTCCAGATCTCGAGCGACCTGCAGAACATGATCTCGGCCGTGTACGCGAACAGCGTCTCGCCCGCCTCGGCCATCGCCAAGGCGGCACCGACGGTGCGAAGCGACGCGAGCGCGACCCCGTCTTCGTGACAACCGCCAGGGCCGCTCGTTGTCGACGGTGACCCGCCCGCGGAGGTCGTCTCGTTGAGCGGCCAGGTGATCGCCCCGGCGACCGATGCCGAGGCCGCGCCCGCCGGGGAGAAGGAGGCGACACCCCGGCGGGCACGGCGCAGGAGCCGGCAGGCGGCCGACCGCCGCCTCGGCTACGCCCTCGTCGCCCCGGCGGTCGTGCTGCTCCTCGCCATCACGGGCTTCCCGCTCGTCTACAACCTGTGGAACTCCTTCCACTACGTCAACCTGAGCTACGCCAACGTCCCGCAGCACTTCGTCGGGCTCTCCAACTACACGACGATGTTCACCTCGAGCGCCTGGCTCGCCAGCCTCGAGCGGACGCTCGTGTTCACGGCGGTCTCCGCCGTCTTCGACACCGCCGTCGCCCTCGTGCTCGCCCTCATGCTGCACCGGCGCTTCCCCGGGAGGGGCGTGCTGCGGGCGGCGATCCTCATCCCCTGGGCGGTTCCGACGGTCGTCTCGGCCATGCTGTGGCAGACCATGTTCGACCCGAGGGCCGGCTTCGTCGACTACTTCCTCGGCGTCGTCCACCCGTCCTGGGGGAGCCTCACCTGGGCGGGGGCGAGCGTGCTGCGCTCCTGGGTCGTGGTGTTCATCGCGGACGCCTGGAAGAACGTGCCCTTCGTCGCCATCATCCTCCTGGCGGGGTTGCAGGTCATCCCGACGGAGGTCTACGAGGCCGCCAAGATCGACGGGGCCACCGCCTGGCAGTCGTTCCGCCGGATGACCCTCCCGCTGTTGAAGCCGGCCATCCTCGTGGCACTCGTCTTCCGGACCCTGCAGGCGTTCTTCGTCTTCGACGTGATCTACATCATGACGGGGGGAGGGCCCGGCACCTCGACCGAGACGCTGTCGTTCCTCAACTACCAGACCTTCATCACCAACACCGACTTCGGCTACGGGGGCGCGATGTCGATCGTCCTCGTCGTCATGGCGCTCGTGATCGCCGGCGTCTACGTGAGGGTCCTGAGGCCGGAGCTGTGACAGGGCGACTGCGCATGCGCACCGTGGTGCGGGAGACCGGGTTCTACTTGGGCGTCCTCGTCGTGATCGCCATCGCGCTCTTCCCCTTCTACTGGATCCTCAGGACCTCGCTCGAGTCCGACGGCCAGGTGGCGGCCGGCGTGGGCGGAAAGAACGGGCTCTTGCCGTCCCACCTCACGCTCTCCTCCTACGTGAACGACTTCACCCAGCAGCACTTCCTCACGCCGCTCGTCAACAGCATCATCGTCGCCCTGGCGACGACGTTCGTGACGATCATCGTCGCCACGCTGGCCGGTTACGCCCTCGCCCGGCTGAACATACGGGGGGCGGGGGCCATCCTCGGCTTCGTCCTGCTTGCCGGCTTCTTCCCCGTGCTCGCCATGATCGGGCCGCTGTTCCTGCTCCTGAAGGACCTCGGGCTGCTCAACAACATCTACCCGCTCATCGTCATCTACCTCGTCTACACCCTCCCCATCTCGACCTGGCTGCTGCGCAACTTCTTCGCCCAGATCCCCCCCGAGCTCGAGGAGGCCGCCCTCGTCGACGGGGCGACGAGGCTGCAGGCGCTCGTCAAGGTGGTGGCGCCCGTCGCCGTCCCCGGGGTGTTCACGGCGGCCATCTTGTCGTTCATCCTCGCCTGGAACGACTTCGCCTTCGCCGTCTCGTTCCTCGAGACCCCCTCCCACTTCACCGCCCCTCTGTCCATCGTCACCTTCGGCCAGAGCCAGTTCCAGGTCTTCTACAACCGCATCGACGCGGCGGTCGTGATCATCTCCGTGCCGATCGCGGCGCTCGTGCTCATCCTGCAGCGACGGATCGTCTCCGGCCTCACGGCCGGCTCGTTCCGCTAGGAGGACAGGCGATGGCGACGGTGAGCCTCGAAGGCGTCTCGAAGATCTACCCGAACGGCGTCCGGGCCGTCTCGGGGCTCGACCTCGAGATCGCCGACGGCGAGTTCATGGTCCTCGTCGGACCGTCCGGTTGCGGCAAGACGACGGCCCTCAGGATGGTGGCCGGCCTCGAGGAGATCTCCGAGGGGACGATCAGGGTCGGGGACCGGGTGGTGAACGACCTGAGCCCCCGCGAGCGCGACGTCGCCATGGTCTTCCAGAACTACGCCCTGTACCCGCACATGACCGTCGCCGAGAACATCGGGTTCGCCCTCCGGCTCGCCAAGGCACCGAAGGCCGAGATCCGGTCCAAGGTCGAGGAGGCGGCCGCCATCCTCGGGCTGACCGAGCACCTCGACCGCAAGCCGAGCCAGCTCTCGGGCGGCCAGCGCCAGCGCGTGGCGATGGGGCGGGCGATCGTCCGCGAGCCGGCCGTCTTCCTCATGGACGAGCCGCTCTCGAACCTCGACGCCAAGCTGCGCGTCCAGATGCGGACCGAGATCGCCCGGATCCAGCGCCGCGTCAACGTCGCCACCATCTACGTGACCCACGACCAGACCGAGGCGATGACCATGGGGGACCGGGTGGCGGTCCTGTCCGCCGGGACCCTGCAGCAGTGCGACGTCCCCCAGATCCTGTACGACCGCCCGGCCAACCTCTTCGTCGCCGCCTTCATCGGCTCGCCGGCCATGAACCTCTACGAAGGGGTCCTCTCCGAGCGCGCCGACTCGGTCCGCCTCGGCGAGCAGTGCCTCTCGCTCCCGCCCGGGCTCAGCTCGCTCGAGGCCTGGAGAGGATCGCCGGTCGTGGTCGGGGTCCGGCCGGAGAACCTCCACGACGCGGCGGGACAGGGCGAGGTGCCGCAGGGCCGCGCCCTCGAGGGCGACGTCGAGCTCGTCGAGGCCCTCGGCTCCGAGCGTCTCGTCCACTTCCGCCTCGGGGCGAGCCGTCTGCAGGGCGTCGGCGTGGCCGGTGGCGGCAGCGAGCCGGACGCCGCCGACCTCGGTCGGGGCGAGCTCGGCGCCGCCGCCGCCAGTGTCGGCGTCGCCCGGGTCGAGCCGACGAGCGCCATCAGGGCCGGCGAGCGCGCCCGCTTCGCCGTCGACGTCGAGCGCCTCCATCTGTTCGACCCGTCCTCGGGACGGGCGATCGGCCGCTAGGCGCCGACGCCGGACGCCGCCGGCCCGCACGCCGGGTCCGCGTCCGCCTCCCTCGCCGGGCCGCAGTGACCTTCGGCCCTTGGACGGCCCGCTCGAGGCTGTCAGGCTCAGGCCGGAAGGAGGCACCGTGCCCGAGCGGATCGTCGTCGGCGTCGACGGCTCGGAGGGCGCTCTGCGCGCCCTCGCCTGGGCGGCCGACGAGGCGGCCCGCCGGGACGTCGAGCTCGAGGTGGTCCACGTCGCCGAGGCGGGCGGGACGTCCGGCACGGTCCTCGAGCGGGCGCTCGAAGAAGCCGACGAGGTGAGCCCCGGGCTCGTCGCCCGGGCGCGCCGCCTCGAGGGGGACCCGGGGCGCCTCCTCGTCGAGCGCTCGTCGGACGCCCTCCTCCTCGTCGTCGGCGCCCGGGGGCACCGCGAGCTCCTGCTCAAGCTCGGGTCGGTGTCGGGCACCTGCGTCCACCACGCCCGCTCGCCGGTCGTCGTCGTCCCGAGGCCCGACCAGGGTGAGGGCGGGCGCCCCGCCGCCCCGGGGGGCCGCATCCTCGCCGGCGTCGACGGCTCGGAGGGCTCCAGGCTGGCGCTCGCGTGGGCCTTCGAGGAGGCGGCCCTGCGCCGGCGCCCGCTCGAGGTGGTGAGCTGCTGGCACGACCCGTACACCAACGACATGAGCCTCGAGTACGAGGCGCCCTACTTCCGCCGGGACCGGGTGACCGCCCGCCAGTCGGCCGAGCGGGAGCTCGCCCGCCTCGTCGCCGCCGTCGACCCCGGCGGCGCCGTCAAGGTCTCCCAGCTCCTCATCGAGGGCGACGCCGGCGACACGCTCTGCGACGAGGCCCGGGGGGCCGACCTGCTCGTCGTGGGGTCGCGGGGCCGGGGAGGGTTCGCCCGCCTCCTGCTCGGCTCGGTCTCGAGCGCCTGCGCCCACGAGAGCCCCTGCCCGACGGCGATCATCCGTCCCCGCAAGGGGGCGTAGACGCCGCCTGCGCCCGCGATACGGTCGGGGTGCCGGCGGAGCCGGCCTCGACCTGGAAGGGAGGAGAGATGTCTCGGCGCTACGGCCGTCTGACCGAGCCGCTCGTCCGCAAGGACGGCGAGCTGCGGCCCGCCAGCTGGGGGGAGGCTCTCGACGCGGCGGCAGCCGGCTTCGACCGGCACCGGGGGGACGCCTTCGGGATGTTCAGCTGCTCCAAGGCGAGCAACGAGGTGAACTTCCTCGCTCAGAAGTTCGCCCGCTCGGTGATGGGCAGCAACAACATCGACAGCTGCAACCGCACCTGACACGCGCCGAGCGTCGCCGGTCTGGCGACAGTGTTTGGTGCCGGGGGCGGGACCAGCTCCTATCGCGAGGTCGAGGAGACCGACCTCGTCATCTTGTGGGGGTCGAACGCCCGTGAGGCCCACCCCATCTTCTTCCACCACCTGCTGAGGGGCCTCCGGCGGGGAGCCAGGCTGTACGTCGTCGACCCGCGCCGGACGTCCTCGGCCCGCTTCGCCGACGTCTGGCTCGGCCTCGACGTCGGCTCCGACATCGCGCTCGCCAACGCCATCGGCCGGGAGATCATCCACGCCGGGCTCGTGAACCACGACTTCGTGGGGCGCGCCACGACCGGCTTCGAGGAGTATGCCGAGTCCGTCGAGCCGTACAGCCTCGAGGAAGCCGAGCGGCTGACGGGCGTGCCGGCGGACGCCGTCGCCGCGCTCGCCCACGACTACGGGCGCGCCGGGCGCGCCCAGCTGTGCTGGACCCTCGGTATCACCGAGCATCACAACGCCACCGACAACGTCCTCGCCATGTGCAACCTGGCGCTGCTCACGGGTCACGTCGGCCGCTTCGGCTCCGGCCTCGTCCCGTTGCGGGGCCAGAACAACGTCCAGGGGGGTGGCGACATGGGCGCTCTCCCGAACAAGCTTCCCGGCTTCCAGGACGTGTCGGACGACGAGGTACGCCGTCGCTTCGAGGTTCGCTGGGGCACGAGCGTGCCCGCCCGGCCCGGACGGCACCTGTCGCAGATGTTCGAGGCGATGGCCACGGGCGAGCTGCGCGCCCTCTACGTGCTCGGCGAGAACCCCGCCCAGTCCGAGGCCGACAGCGGCCACGCCACCGGGCTCCTCGGCGGGCTCGACCACCTCGTCGTCCAGGACCTCTTCCTCACGAGGACTGCCGAGCTCGCCTCGGTCGTCCTCCCGGCGTCCGTCAGCGCCTTCGAGTCCGAGGGCACGGTCACCTCGAGCGAGCGGAGGGTCCAGCTGCTCCGCCCGGCGCTCCGCCCGCCCGAGGGGGCCCGCGCCGACATGGAGATCCTCGCCGAGCTCGCCCGCCGGCTCGGTCGGGGCTGGGGCTCTCCTCGCGCCGAGGAGGTGTGGGACGAGCTGCGGAGCCTCTCGCCGATGCACGCCGGGATGAGCTACCGGCGCCTCGAGGCCACGGGCGGCCTCCAGTGGCCCTGCTACGACGAGGACCACCCAGGCGAGCTCTTCCTCCACGCCCGGCTGTGGGCCGAGCCGCGCCTCGGGCCGCCGGCGCCGTTCAGCCCGGTCGCCCACGAGCCGCCGCTCGACGAGTTGTGCGAGGAGTACCCGATCCGGCTCACGACCGGGCGACGCCTCGACTCGTTCAACACAGGGGTCCAGACCGGCCGGTACCGCTCGCCGCTGCGCCGGCCCGAGGCGCTCGAGCTCGCCCCCGAGGAGCTCGAGCGGCTCGGCCTCGCCGTGGGTGACCGCGTGAGGGTGAGCTCGAGACGGGGCTCGGTCGTCCTCCCGGTCTCGAGCGACCCCTCGCTCCGCCCAGGGCTCGCCTTCATGACCGTCCACTTCCCCGACGAGGTGGACACGAACGCCCTCACGCTCGACGCCTGGGACCCGAAGTCCGGTACGGCCGAGTTCAAGGCGACGGCGATCCGCCTCGATCCGCTGGAGGAGCCTGCGCCGGCCGGTGTCGGCGGGGGGACGGCCCGGTGGACCTGAGGATCGGAGAGGCCCGCCCCTCGAACGCAGAGCGCGACGCCGTCGACTCGGTGCTCGGGCGGGAGGACCACGCCCCGTCCGGCGGCGGGCAGGTGGGCTACGGCGGCAGGAGGCTCGCCGCCGAGCGCAGGCGGTTCCTTCTTCCCGCCCTGCACGCCCTCCAGCTCGCCACCGGGTGGATCAGCCGGGGCGGGCTCGGCTACCTCTGCGAGCGGCTGGACGTGGCGCCGGCCGAGGCCTACGGGGTCGCGAGCGCGTACGCCCTGTTCTGTTTCGAGCCGTCCTCCGGCGTCGTCGTCCACGTCTGCGACGACGTCGCCTGCCGGGTGGCCGGCGGCGGATCCGGGCTCCCGGCCGAGCCGGGCGGCGGTGTCGAGTTCCGCCCGAGCCCCTGTCTCGGGCACTGCGAGCACGGATCGGCGGCCCTCGTGGAGCGCTACGGGCCCGGCGGCGGGCGCTCGACGCTCGCCCCTTTTTCCACGGCCGAGGCCGCCGCGGTCGCCGCCGCCGGGGAGCACCTCCTCCCTGACCTCTCCGGCGGGCCCGGGAGCCTCGTCCCGCAGGCCGGGTCCGACCGCCCGGCGCTCCGCCTGCTGCGCCGGGTCGGGGCGGTCGATCCCGGCTCCCTCGACGCCTACCGGGCGTCGGGGGGCTACGAGGCGCTCCGCCGGGCGATCGACCTCGGCCCGGCCGGCGTCATCGCCGAGCTGAAGGCGGCCCGCCTCCTCGGCCGGGGCGGAGCGGCCTTCCCGACCGGCGCCAAGTGGGAGGCGGTCGCCCGCAACCCGGTGCGGCCGCACTACTTCGTCGCCAACGCGGACGAGTCCGAGCCCGGGACCTTCAAGGACCGGGTGCTGCTCGAGGAGGACCCCTTCGCGCTCGTGGAGGCGCTCACCGTCGCCGGGCTGTCGACCGGTGCCGAGCTGGGGTACGTCTACCTGCGGGGCGAGTACCCGCTCGCCGAGCGGCGCCTCGGTGCGGCCCTGTCCGCCGCCCGGGCACGCGGCCTGCTCGGCGCCGACGTCATGGGTTCGGGACTGGGCTTCGACATCGAGATCTGCAGCGGGGCGGGCGCCTACATCGCCGGCGAGGAGACGGCGCTGTTCAACTCGATCGAGGGCCGCCGGCCCGAGCCGAGGAACAAGCCGCCCTACCCGGCCGACCGGGGCCTGTTCGGTCGGCCGACGGGCGTGAACAACGTCGAGACGCTCGCCTGCGTCCTCGAGATCCTCCGCGGGGGCGCCGAGGCCTTCGCGGCCATCGGGACGGGCGAGTCGACGGGCACCCGGCTGTTCTGCCTGTCGGGGCGGGTTCGGCGGCCGGGCCTGTACGAGGTCCCGCTCGGCACCCCGCTCGCCGAGCTCCTCGAGCTGGCCGGAGGCACGACCGAGGGTCGCCCGGTCGCGAGCGTGCTGCTCGGCGGGGCGGCGGGGACCTTCCTCGGTCCCGACGAGCTCGACCTCGGCCTCAGCTTCGAGGACGCCCGGCGCGCCGGCGTCAGCCTCGGCTCGGGGGTGGTGGTCGTCCTCGACGACACCGTCGAGCTGTGGGGAGTGCTCCGCCGCATCGCCCGCTTCTTCCGAGACGAGTCCTGCGGCCAGTGCGTCCCCTGCCGGGTCGGGACGGTCCGCCAGGAGGAGCTCCTTGCCCGCATGGCCGGCGGACGGGCGCGCGAGGGCGACGCCGCCCTGCTCGCCGACCTCGGGGCGGTCATGCGGGACGCCTCGATCTGCGGGCTCGGCCAGACCGCCGGGTCGGCCGTCGCCTCCGCCCTGGTGCGCGGGCTGCTCGCCCCCGGGGAGGCCCCGTGAGCGCGCCCGCACCCGTCGAGCTGCGCCGCAGCGTCGAGGTCGCCGTCGACGGCACCACCCTGCGGGTGCCGGAGGGCACGACGATCCTCGGCGCCTGCCGCAGCGTCGGCATCGAGGTGCCGACGCTGTGCGAGCTGGAGACGCTCACGCCGGTCAACGTCTGCCGGCTGTGCGTCGTCGAGGTCGAGGGCTCCCGTGCCCTCGTGCCGGCTTGCTCCCGGGCGGTCGAGGACAAGATGGCGGTCTCGACGACGAGCGAGCGGGTCCTCACCTCGCGCCGGATGGTGCTCGAGCTGCTCGCCTCCTCGGTCGACCTCTCCCGTGCGGGGCCGGAGGTCCGGCGCTGGATCGACGAGTCCGGGGCCCGCCCCGAGCGCCACGGCCCACCGGCTCCCCCGACCGGACGCGACGGGGCCGCCGCCGGCCACCACGACCCACCCGACGGGTCGACGGCGGCGACCGTCTCCCGGCCGGTGCTCGTGGACAACCCTCTCTACGTCCGGGACTACGCCCGCTGCATCCTCTGCTACAAGTGCGTCGAGGCCTGCGGCGAGGAGGCCCAGTCGACCTTCGCCATCGCGGTCGCCGGGCGGGGCTTCGACGCCCGCATCTCGACCGAGTTCGCCGTCCCGCTCACGGACTCGGCCTGCGTCTACTGCGGCAACTGCGTCGCCGTCTGCCCGACGGGCGCCCTCGTCGGGAGCACCGAGCACGAGCTGCGGGAGACCGGCCGGTGGGACGAGGCCCGACAGCAGGTGACGAGGACGGTCTGCCCCTACTGCGGCGTCGGCTGCAACCTGGAGCTGCACGTCCAGGACAACCGTATCGTGAAGGTCACCTCGCCCCTCGACCACGAGGTCACACGCGGGAACCTGTGCGTGAAGGGGCGCTTCGGGTACTCCTTCGCCGAGGGGGACCCGCCAGAGGCGGGCGGTGACTTTCAGCCCTAGCGCCACAGAGGTGAGCAGGAGACGATGAGGCGATGATCGAGACGACGCAGGCGGCCACGCGGGCCGGGTCAGGACCCTCGGCGCTGCCGGTCGCGCTCGTGGGCGACGACGAGATGGTCCCGTGCGCGGACGGGGTCGAGCGCCGCTACCTCTCCTTCGACGCCGCCGCCTCGACCGGGGCGCTCCCGGGGGTCATGAGGGCCGTCCAGGAGTTCCTCCCCCGCTACTCCTCGATCCACCGGGGCGCCGGCTACAAGTCCCAGCTCTCGACGGCCGAGATCGG
>JAKACF010000251.1 GCA_021821585.1 Actinomycetes bacterium | reverse complement strand
GTGGACGGCGACGCCCGTGCGCACGGTGATCCCGCGCTTTTTGAAGCTCCGCACGACGATGTCGGCGACGTCCTCGTCGCAGCCGGGCAGCAGCTTCGGGAGCGCCTCGAGGAGGGTGACCTGGACGCCGAGGTCGGCCAGCATGGAGGCGAACTCGCAGCCGATCGCCCCGCCGCCGATGACCGCCGCCGAGGCGGGAAGTGCCTTCAGCGAGAGCACCTCGTCGGAGGTGAGGACGTAGCGGCCGTCCACCTCGAAGCCGGGGATCGTCCGGGGCACCGACCCGGCCGCCAGGACGACCGCCCGGCCGGTGATCCGCGAGGTGGAGCCGTCGGGGGCCGTCACCTCCACCACCTTGTCCCCGAGCAGGCGACCGGTGCCGGAGAAGATCTCGTTCTTCCGCTGGCGCATGAGGCCGGACAGCCCGCGGTGCAGCTGGTCGACGACCTTCTGCTTGCGGTCCTGGCTGACGGCGAACTCGACGGCCGGCTGGCTCGCCTGGACGCCGAACTCCTTGGCGCCCGCCACGGTGCGGTAGACGGTCGCCGTCTCGAGGAACTCCTTGGCGGGGATGCATCCCCGGTGCAGGCAGGTGCCGCCGACCTTGTCCTTCTCGACGACGGCGACCGACAGCCCCGCCGCCCCTGCGTACAGGGACGCGGCATAGCCGCCCGGCCCGCCGCCGATCACGACGACGTCGAAATCGCCACCAGCTCCGCCACCTGTCGGGTTCGACTCAGGCTCAGGCAGCCGGACCACCTCCTCGTGTCTTCCAGACCCTCGGAACCCGGAGCCTACTGTCGCCCCCGGGCCCGCTCGACACCGGGCCGCAACACTGCGGGGAGGTCAGCCCTCGCCGAGAAGCCCCTCGGAGGAGAGGTAGGCGAGCACCTCGCCGGCGCACTCCTGCGGGGACCGACCGACCGTCTTGAGGGCGATCTCGGGGGTCTCCGGTTCCTCGTAGGGCGAGCTGATGCCCGTGAAGGCGGGCACCTCGCCCCGTCTCGCGCGCGCGTACAGCCCTTTCGGGTCCCGCTCCTCGCACACCTGGAGCGGGGTCGCCACGAAGACCTCGACGAAGGGCACCCCGGCGCGCTCGTGCCGCTCCCGGACGTGCCTGCGGCCGGCCGCGAACGGGCTGATCACCGTGACGAGGGAGAGGCGGTCGGTCTTCGAGAACAGCAGGGCGACCTCGCCCACCCTGCGCACGTTCTCCCGCCGGTGCTCCTCGGCGAAGCCGAGATCGGCGTTGAGGCCCTCCCGCAGGTCGTCCCCGTCGAGGAGGAAGCTCGGGACCAGGCGGGCGGCGAGCATCGCCTCGAGGCTCGCCGCCACCGTGGACTTGCCGGCCCCCGACAGCCCGGTGAACCACACCGTCCCTCTCGCCACGGCACGTCCCTCCCGCCCGGCCCTCAGCCGGTCTGGCGCAGCAGCATCCCCGCTCCGACGGTGGCGTTCGTCGCCTCGTCGACGAGGACGAAGCTACCGGTCGCGCGGTTGACCCGGTACTCGTCGAAGAACAGCGGCACCTGGGCGCGCAGGTCGACACGGCCGATGTCGTTCAGCGAGAGCTCCCCGGTCACCCGGTCCCGGTGGAGCGAGTTGACGTCGAGGCGGTACTCGAGGCCGCGGACGACCACCCGGGTCCAGCGGCTCGTGTGCTTGAGGGCGAGGCGCGCCCCGGACCGCAGCGGCGCCTCGGCCATCCAGCACACCATGGCCGAGAGGTCCTGGCTCACGGTCGGCTGGTTGTGCGGGCGGCAGAGCATGTCGCCCCGGGAGACGTCGAGCTCGTCGGCGAGCCGGACGACGACCGACTGGGGCGGGAAGGCCTCGGCGAGGGGGCCGTCGGCCGTCTCGATGGCCTCCACCCTGCTCTGGAAGCCCGAGGGCAGGACGACGACGTCGTCGCCGACGGCGAGGACGCCGCTCGCCACCTGGCCGGCGTATCCCCGGTAGTCGCGCAGCTCGCTCTGGGAGATCGGCCGGACCACCCGCTGGACCGGGAAGCGCATGTCGATCAGGTTCCGGTCCGATGAGATGTGCACCTCCTCCAGGTGGTGGAGGAGGGACGGGCCGACGTACCAGCGCATCTCGGCCGAGCGGTCGACGACGTTGTCGCCTTCCAGGGCCGAGATCGGGATGCAGGTGACGTCGTGCACCTCGAGGCGGGTGGCGAAGTCGTCGAACTCCCGGCGGATCTGCTCGAAGCGCGCCCGGTCGTAGCCGACGAGGTCCATCTTGTTGACGCAGAGGACGAGGTGGCGGATGCCGAGCAGCGAGGCGATGGTGGCGTGCCGGCGCGTCTGCTCGGTCGCTCCCACTCGGGCGTCGACGAGCAGGATGACGAGGTCGGCCGTCGAGCAGCCGGTCACCATGTTGCGGGTGTGCTGGGTGTGCCCCGGCGTGTCGGCGATGATGAACTTCCGCTTGGGGGTGGCGAAGTAGCGGTAGGCGACGTCGATCGTGATGCCCTGCTCCCGCTCGGCCCGGAGCCCGTCGGTGAGCAGCGCCAGGTTGACGTACTCGTCCCCCCGGGCGAGCGAGGACCGCTCGACGGCCTCCAGCTGGTCCTCGAAGACCTGCTTGGAGTCGTACAAGAGCCGGCCGATGAGGGTCGACTTGCCGTCGTCGACCGAGCCGGCGGTGGCGAACCGGAGGAGCTCCATCAGAAGTAGCCCTCCCGCTTGCGGTCCTCCATCGACGCCTCCGAGGTGCGGTCGTCGGCCCGGGTCGCCCCCCGCTCGGACACCCTCGTGGCGGCCGTCTCGGCGATGACCTCGAGCGGCGAGCCGGCGAGCGACTCGACCGCGGCGGTGCAGGTCATGTCGCCGACGGTGCGGTAGCGGACGGTGGCGGTGAAGACGCTCTCGTCGGCCACGCCGTCGCGCGGGGCGGTGAAGGGCCCGAGGGCGAGCAGCATCCCGTTGCGGCGGAAGACCTCGCGGGAGTGGGCGAAGTAGATCGAGGGGAGCGGGATCTGCTCGGAGTCGATGTACTGCCAGATGTCGAGCTCGGTCCAGTTGGACAGCGGGAAGACCCGGAAGTGCTCGCCGGGGCGGTGCCTCGTGTTGTACAGGCTCCACAGCTCGGGTCGCTGGGCCCTCGGGTCCCACTGGCCGAACTCGTCGCGAAGCGAGAAGACCCGCTCTTTCGCCCTCGCCTTCTCCTCGTCGCGCCGCCCGCCTCCGAAGACGGCGTCGTAGCCGCCCTCCTCGAGGACCCTGAGCAGGGTGAAGGTCTGCAGCCGGTTGCGGGTCGCCCCCGGGGTCGGGTGCTCGACGATCGCCCCCCGGTCGATGTCCTCCTGGACCGAGCCGACGACGAGGCGGACGCCGTGGGAGCCGACCTGCCGGTCGCGGTACTCGATGACCTCGGGGAAGTTGTGGCCGGTGTCGACGTGGACGACCGGGAAGGGGATCTTCTGGGGCCAGCAGGCCTTCGCCGCCACGTGGAGGAGGACCGCCGAGTCCTTTCCGCCCGAGAAGAGCAGGGCGGGGCGCTCGAACTCGGCCACCACCTCGCGGATGATGTGGATCGCCTCGGACTCGAGCGCGGCGAGGTGCGAGAGTCGGTACGTCATGGATTGATGACCAATCTAGTCAGATTTGATCCCGCGGACGGGGATGCTGCCGCCAAGGGGCTCATTCTGGCCCGGCCGGCGAGCCGCCGTCGAGCCGCAACCGTACTGTCATCTGCGGGCACGTTTCCGACACGGCCGGCGTGGTATCACCACGGGGGACCCATGGCCACCGTTCTCGAGCAGCGCGCCGAGCGCGCCGAGCCACGCGCCGAGCCACGAAGGCTGCGGCGCCTCGGGCACCGCCCGGTGCTCGACGGCCTGCGCGGCCTCGCCTTCCTCCTCGTCTTCGTCGGGCACGCCCAGTGGCTTCCGATGCTGCGCCCGGCCGAGACGGCCATGTTCCTCTTCTTCGCCCTGAGCGGCTTCCTCATCACCGAGCTCTTGCTCGAGGAGCGCGCCCGGACCGACCGCGTCTCGCTCGCCCGCTTCTTCGCCCGCCGGGCCCTCCGCCTGCTGCCGGCGCTCGCCTGCTTCCTCGCCGTCTGGCTCCTCATCGTGACGGTCTTCGCCCACCACGCCCCCTGGCTCGTCACCGCCCCGGGCTCGCGCCACCCCCACCACAAGCTCGCCACCGGGCACGCCCTCAAGACGGCGGCCTACGCCATCGGCTACGTCTCGAACTGGATGCAGATCAACGGGAGGCTCGGTGGCACCCACCAGCCGCTCACCCACCTGTGGTCCCTCTCGGTGGAGGAGCAGTTCTACCTGATCTGGGCG
>JAKACF010000250.1 GCA_021821585.1 Actinomycetes bacterium | reverse complement strand
GTTCGCCAGATCGGATGCCTGCTCGGTGACGTGCTCGTGGCCGAGGGAATCGATCTCGATGAGTTCGATGATCTTTCCGCCTTCGGATGGACTGTCTTGCACCCAGGCCGCACGCTGCTCGAGAAGCTCGTCCTCATCCACGCGCTCGCTCAACAACTCATCGCCGATCCGTCGCGGCCGATCGTGCCGCGCAGTGGTCGTCACTTCTACGACGGCTACCGGCTTCTCGGCGACGGGCCGGTCTGCGAGCTGCTCGAGGATCGAGACGAAGTGCGAGACCTCCTGGCCAGTGTGGAGGAGATCACCGAGCGGCACTTCGGTGGCCAAGGCAGTGAGGTGCGCCCGAAGGATGCTTTTCTGCCTGCCTGGCGTTCGACCCGGAGTCGGAGGTGTCCAACCGGCTGCGCGCCGGATACGAGACGACGATGCCCGAGCTCTACTTCGGGACGGCTCCCCTTCCGAGCTGGGCGGCAATCTGTGCTCGCGTCGCGGAGAAGTGTCACCTGCTGTGAAGCAGGACAGGACCAGGCGGCTCGCATCGCCCAATCTCAGGACCGGACGATCGCGCTCACCGTAGGTCGTGGATGTGGGGTCCGGGTTGGGAAGGGGCGTGCGCGACGGCTCGGGGGCGTGCCCCTTGGGAACGGGCTCCTCGTCGCCGAAGGACGTCTGGCGAGCCTTGCCAGTCGAGCCCGTGTTGAAGACGCCCGGTTCGCGCTCGGCTGGGCGTGCAAGATAGGGAGGGTCGCCGCTTCGAGGGGAGGTGGCAGTGCGCGTGCTGGGAGCGATCGGCGGGACGGGCTCGTCTCGCGGCGCGCGCCTGCCGGTGCCGTGCTGATCCGGCTGCTCGGGCCCTTCGGTGTCGACGGTCTCGACGGCCGCACGCTCGGCGGACCGCGCCAGCAGAGCGTCCTCGCCCTGCTCGCCCTCCGCCAGGGTGACGTCGTCACCCGGGACCGCCTCGTCGACCAGATCTGGGTCGAGCCGCCCGGGCGCCCCGTCTCGGTGTTGCAGGTCTACGTCTCCCAGCTCCGGCATCTGCTCGAGGGCTCTCCCGCCGGCATCGAGACCGTCGGGGGCGGCTACCGCCTCGTCGGACCGGACGACCTCGTCGACGCCCGGCGGTTCGAGAGGCTGCTCGCCGAGGCGGAGCTCCTCATGGCGACCGGCGACGGGGTCCGGCTGCGCCGCGCCGTCGACCTCCTCGGCGCCGCACTCGGGCTGTTCCGCGGACGCCCACTCGAGACCTTCGACGGCCAACCCTTCGCCGGCCCGGCGAGCACTCGCCTCGAGGAGCTCCGCCTCCGGGCGCTCGGCGCCCGGCTCTCGGGCCAGCTCTCCCTCGGTGAGCACGAGGTCGTCCTCCCCGAGCTCGAGGCGGCGGTCGCCGAGCATCCCTTCCGCGAGCGTTTCGCGGAGCTGTTGATGCTGGCCCTCTACCGCAGCGGCAGGCAGGCCGACGCGCTCGTCGTCTTCCAGCGGACGCGCCGGTGCCTCGTCGAGGAGCTCGGCGTCTCGCCGGGGCCCGAGCTCGTCCGCCTCGAGGCGGCCGTGCTCCGCCACGACGCCGGCCTGCTCCTCACCGGCACCGGGGTCGAGGCGGTGCCGGACCGCCCGGCGCTTGCCGAGGCAGCCGGCGGCATCACGCGGCTCGGACGGTGGCCGACGTCGGGCACCAGCTTCGTCGGGCGCGAGCGGGAGCTCGGCATGCTCGCCGAGCTCGCCGCACGCCACCGGCTCGTCACCCTCACCGGGGTCGGCGGGGTCGGGAAGACAAGGCTGGCGGTCGAGGCCGTCTCGCGCCTCGGCGGCCGCCTCGGGCTCACCGAGGCGGTCTTCGTCGACGCCACGCCTGCCGCCGGCCTCGACGGCCTCCTCGCAGCGTTCTCCTCGGCGCTCGGCAACAACGCCGTCGCCGCCGGCGTCCCCCAGCTCTGCGCCGAGCTGGCCGGTCGCCGGGCGCTCGTCCTCCTCGACCGGGCCGAGCACGTCCTCGGGCCGCTCTCGCCGCTCCTCGCCGAGGTCTCGGACCGCTGCCCCGAGCTGCGGATGCTCGTCACGAGCCGTCAGCCGGTCGGCCTTCGCACCGAGCACGCCTTCGAGGTCCCTCCGCTGAGCCTCGCCTCGGCCGGCGACGCCGTCGAGCTCTTCGCCGAGCGGACGCGCCGGCTCCTGTTCGAGGAGGCCTCTTCGCCGGGCTGGCGCTCGACGGTGGCCTCGCTCTGCCGTCAGCTCGACGGGCTTCCTCTCGCCATCGAGGTCGTGGCCGGCATGGCCGAGTCGATCGCCCTCCCGGACCTGGCCGAGAGGATGAGCGGCTCGCTCCGCCTGGAGGCGCCCCAGCGCTGGAGCGACGACCGGGTCCACCACACCCTGGCCGCCGCCATGGCCTGGAGCTACGACCTGCTCGAGCGCGAGGAGCAGGCGCTCTTCCGGGCGCTCGGGATCTTCCCGGCCGCCTTCGACCTGGCGGCGGCCGAGCAGGTGGCCGCCGGCGTCGGTCTCGCCGCCTCGAGGGTCCCGCTCCTGCTGGCCCGCCTCGTCGACCGCTCCCTCGTCCCGCGCCCGCGCCACGGCGCCGCCCGCCCCTACCGGATGCTCGAGACGGTCTCGCTGTTCGCGGGCGAGCGGCTCCGGGCCGAGGAGGACGAGCACCGGGCCGTCTCCGAGCTGCACGCCCGCCTGTGCCTCGACGTGGCGGCGGAGGCGGGGCCCGGCCTCGTCGGTCCCCGGCCGGCCGAGTGGCTGGGCCGCGTCGACGAGCTCGAGGCGGACCTGCGGGCGGCGGTGGCCTGGTGGCGCCGGGCAGGGGCGCCGAGCGAGGCCTGCCGGATCGGGCTCGTCCTCGGCACCCACCACCTCTACCGCTTCCGTCTGCAGGAGGGCCGGGCCCTCGTGCGGGAGCTCGTCGAGACCGAGCCGCTCCCCCCGCCGGCCGAGCGCTGCCGGGGATGGTGGCTGCTCGCCTCCCTCGAGGTCATGGCCGACGACTTCGACGCGGCTGCCGGCGACTGCGAGGCGGGCATCGCCGTGGCGAGGAACGCCGGCTGCGAGCGGGAGCTCGGCGCCCTTCTCGCCCGGCGGGCCGAGGTCTTCCGCAACCGGGAGCGGGACATCGCCGCCAGCCGCCGCCTCCTCGAGGAGGCCGCAGGCCTGGCGGCCCGACTCGAGGACCTGCGGGTCGAGGCGGAGGTGCTCCGGATGGTCACCATGCTCGAGTGGGACGCCGGCCACCTCGAGGCGGCCCTCGCGGCGGCACAGCGCTGGCGGGCGATCGGGCTGCGTCTCGACGACCCGCGCACGGCGGCGGACGCCACCACCCAGCTCGGCGGCCTCGCCGTCGCGCTCGGTCGCTACGAGGAGGGGGAGCGCTGGTACGAGGAGGTGGCCGGCTTCTTCGCCGAGACCGGCGATCCCCTCGAGGTGGCCTACTCCGTCTACTGCCGGGCGAGGGCAGTCCACCAGGAGGGGCGCTACGAGGCGGCCGCCGAGCTGGCGTCCGAGGCGCTGGCGCTCTTCGAGCGCATCGGGGACGCCTGGGGCCGCTCGATCAGCCACCGGGCCGCCGGGCAGGCGGCCCATGCCCTCGGCCGGCTCCGCGACGCCGAGGCGCACCTGCTCGTCGCCCTCGACCTCGGCCGCTCCCTCGGCTATCCCGACGACCTCGCCGCCAGCATGGCGGCGCTCGGGGCGCTCGTCCTCGACACCGGCGACCCGGCCCGGGCAGAGCAGCTGGCGGAGGAAGGCCTGGCGTCGCTCGATCCCGCCACCCCGAGCCGCCACCGCGGGCCGCTTCTCGTCCTCTCTGCCCTGGCGGCGCTCCGGTCGGGCGACCTCGCCGGCGCCCGGAAGCGCCTTGTGGCGGCCGAGGAGGAGTGCGAGCGCTCGGGCTGGGCGACGGCGAGGACACAGCTCGAGTCCGCCCGCAAGGAGATCGAGTCGGCCGAGCCGGCAGTGCTCGAGGGCGGCGAGGAGGACCGCTCGTTGCTCGGCTGACGGCGGCGGCCCCCGCCACCGGCCGGGGCGTCCGGCCGGTGGCGGGATGCCCCCCTCAGGCCACCGTGATCCCCACCACCGAACCGGCGAAGCGCTTGCCCGCGAGCGACCCGTGCACCTTGGCGTCGAAGCCGTAGACGTTGCCCTTGGAGGTGGCGAGGTAGTACCCGCCAGAGGCCGTCACGGTGATCCCCACCACCGGAGCCGGCAGCTTCTTGCCCGCGAGCGACCCGTGCACCTTGGCGTCGAAGCCGTAGACGTTGCCCTTGGAGGTGACGAGGTAGTAGCCGCCGGTGCGGGTCACGCCCATGCCGACCACCGGTGCGGGGAGGCGCT
>JAKACF010000249.1 GCA_021821585.1 Actinomycetes bacterium | reverse complement strand
CTGCTGGCGGTCCATCATCTCGGCCATGACCTCTTTGATGAACTCGTCCACCTCGGCCGTCATCCCGCCGGCGACCCCCCCGTAGATGGCGCCGCTCGCGGGTGCGTGCCCGGCCGCCTGCTCCGCCCTGGCGTAGTCGATCGCCTCGGCGAGGTCGGAGGCGAACGCCTCGGTGACACCGGGGGCGGTCTGGGGGCGGGTGACCGCCATGTGGAGGGCGTTCGGGTACTGCTGGCCGTTGAAGCGCCACCCGCGGGGCCGCATGAAGTCGGCCAGGTGGTAGACGTCGAACTCGTCGCTCGTGAAGGAGAAGAGGAAGCTCGGCCGCCCGAGGATCGAGAGCTCGGGATGCGAGGAGACGGCCGCCTTCATCTTCTCGGCGGTCTCGAAGATCTCCTTCGCGTAGCGCCGGTAGCCCTCCCGGCCGAGTGAGACGAGCGACGCCCAGGTGGCCGCCAGCAGCCCGCCCGAGCGCGAGCCCTCCATCCCGGGCGAGCAGTACTTCCCGCCGCTCCAGTCGGTCAGGTAGAAGTACTGGGAATTGCGCAGCGCCTTGTCGGAGAAGAGCACCGTCGAGGAGCCCTTGAAGGCGTAGCCGTACTTGTGGGTGTCGGCGGAGATCGAGGTGACCCCCGGCACCCGGAAGTCGAAGGGCGGGATCTCGTAGCCGAGCTCCTCGCCGAAGGGGAGGATGAAGCCGCCGAGGCAGGCGTCGACGTGCAGGCCGATGCCCCGCTCGAGGGCGATCGCCCCGAGCTCGGTGACCGGGTCGATCGTGCCGTAACCGTAGTTGCAGGCCGATCCGACGAGGGCGACGGTGTTGCCGTCGACGTGCTCTCTCACGAAGTCGAGGTCGACGAGCGTCGTCACCGGGTCGACGGGCGCCCGGCGGAGCTCGATGCCGAACAGGTGGCAGGCCTTGTCGAATGCCGGGTGTGCCGTCTCCGGCTTGATGACGTTCGGGAAGACGACACCTCGCGTCTCCCGGGCGTGCTCGCGGTAGGCGAGCATCGCGTGCGTGATGCTGCCGGTCCCGCCGCTCGTGACGAGTCCCGCCGGCTCGGTTCCCTCGACGGCGCCGGAGTGGAACAGGTCGAGCGCCATGGCGAGGATCTCCCCCTCGAAGCGCGTCTGGCTCGGGCAGATGTCGCGCTGGAGGGCGTTCACGTGGGCGAAGAGGCCGAAGGCTTCGTTCAAGAAGGCGTAGTGCTCGTGGTCGCCGCAGTACATGGTCCCCGACACCCTGCCCGACTCCCACGTGGCGTCCTCGCTGGCGGCCATCGCCTGCAGCTCGCCCAGGATCTCCGCCCGGGGGCGGCCCCGCTCGGGGAGCGTCCGGTTGACGCCGAAGCGCCCGGCGTAGGGGAAGTCGTTGCTCATGGCGGGAGTCAACCATCACCCTGGACATCTGTCCAGGGTCGCCGTCAGGTCTGCCGGGGGAGCACCGTACGGGCCAGCCAGTCGAGCTCGTCGTCGAGGTCGCCCACCTGGACCGGCCGCAGGACGAACTTCGAGCAGCCGGCTGCGAGGTAGCCGTCGAGGAGCCGGTGGAGCGCCACCGACCCGACCGGGAGGAGCTCGCGCGGATCGACTCCCGGGCGACGGGAGGCGAGTGCCTCGAGGGCCGCGGGGCCGGGGTCCTCGCGGGCATAGGGGATCGACATGCCGAAGTGCTCCGGGTCGATCCGCCTGCCCGCCGCCGCCGCTGCCCCGGTGATGCGCGAGACGGCCGTCGCCACCTCGAAGGGCGCCATGGCGGCGCCGAGCCAGCCGTCGCCGAGACGCCCCGCCCGCTCGAGCGCCCGGGGACCGTGGCCACCGAGCCACAGCTCGAGCGGCCGGCCGGCGCCGTGCGGGCCGGCGTCCCACGCCCGGCGCAGCTCCCCGACGGCGGCCTCGAAGACGGCCGGGCGGCTCATCCCCTCGAGGCCGAGCGCCGCTCGCTCGGGCGCTGAGCCGGTCCCGGGGACGAGGGTGAGCAGGATCCGACCTCCCGACGCCTCGTGCAGCTGCGCCAGCTGCTTCGCGAGCTGGACGGCGTTGCGCCCGACGGGGACGAGGTTGGCCCCGAGCATCAGCCGCGTCGTCCTCCCGGCGGCGAGCGCCAGCCCGACGATCGGCTCGATCTCGGGGCCGAGGGGGACGTCGGAGAGCCACATGGTGTCGAAGCCGCGCGCCTCGAGGCCGTCCACGAAGGCGCCGAAGCGCCGGGCACCGTAGGGGCCGGGTCCGGGCGAGACGGCGAAGCGGACCTTCATCGTGGCGCCATGGCGCCGCTCACAGGTCCGACTGGTCGGCGGGTGCGGCCGGCCAGGCCGGGACCGAGGCGCCGGTGGCGCCCCGCCCCCGGGCGGCGACGTCGCTCCCGGCGACGTAGGCGGTCATGGTGAGCGAGCCGCCGAGCGCGCCGTCGACGAGGACCTGGCAGCGCTCGCCGGCCTCGGCGGCGAGCGCTGCCAGGTACACGAGAGGCACGAAGTGGTCCGGCGTCGGGACGGCGAGGCGGAACTCCGCACGCTCCCGGCTCCTCAGGACGTCACCCGGCTCGGTCTGCATGAGCTCGCGCACCGAGTCGTCGAAGCGGTCGGCCCAGTCGAAGGCGCGCTCGCCGAGCTCGAAGCGGAGCGCCCCCAGGTTGTGGACGACGTTGCCGCTCCCGAGGACGAGGACGCCTCGGCGGCGCAGCGGGGCCAGCCTGGCGCCGAGCTCGAGGTGGTACTCGAGCGGCTTGAAGGCGTTGATCGAGAGCTGGACGACCGGCACGTCCGCCTCGGGGAAGAGGTGGCGGAGCACCGACCAGGTCCCGTGGTCGAGGCCCCAGCTGTCGACGTCGAGGCCGATCCACTCCGGCTTCACCGTCTCGACGATCTCCTCGGCGACGGCGGGATCGCCCGGCGCCGGGTAGTCGACGGCGAAGAGCTCGGTCGGGAAGCCGTAGAAGTCGTGGATCGTCCGCGGCCGCGCCATGGCGGTCACCGCTGTCGCGTTGATGTACCAGTGGGCCGAGACGACGAGCACGGCCCGGGGTCGCGGGAGGGCGGCCGCCAGGGCGCGCCAGGACTCGGTGTAGCGGTTCTCCTCGAGGGCGTTCATCGGCGAGCCGTGCCCGATGAAGGCGACCGGCATCGTGTCAGTCAACCTCGGCCACCTCGGTCTCCTGCGGCCCCTCGTCGTCGTCCGGGCGGTCGGGCGGGTCGTTCGAGAGGACGTCGACGACGACGACGGTGACGTTGTCCCGCCCGCCGGCCTGAAGGGCGTGCTCGGCGAGCAGGCGGGCGGTCGCCGAGGCGTCTCCGCCTGCGCCGAGGTCGGCGGCGAGGGCGTCGTCCTCGAGCTCGTTCGTGAGGCCGTCGGAGCAGATGAGGAAGCGCTCACCGCTGTTCGCGTCGAGGAGGAAGTAGTCCGCCTCCGCACCGCCGTCGGTCCCGATCGCCTTCGTCACGATGTTCCGGTTGGCCGCCACGCGGGCCTCTTCCTCGCTGATCGCTCCCTCGTCGAGGAGCTCCTGGACCTCGGAGTGGTCGTGGGAGACCTGGGAGAGCTTCCCCTCGGCGAAGCGGTACAGGCGGGAGTCGCCGACGTTGAACGCCAGCCAGCGGGGGCAGCCGTCGTCGACGACGAGGGCCATGCCGACGAGGGTCGTGCCCATCCCCCGCATGGATCGCGTCGTGAGGCTGCTGGCGAGCACCGCCGAGTTGGCTGCCGAGACCGCCGCCTCGACATCGGCGCGGGTGAGGTCCTCGCGGCCGACCAGACCCCGGAGCTCGTCGATCGTCATCGCGCTGGCGACGTCGCCGGCGGCGTGGCCCCCCATGCCGTCCGCCACGGCGAAGACGGGCGGCTCGGCGAGCAGCGAATCCTCGTTGTGCCGCCGCACCAGTCCGATGTCGGTGACGGCGCCCCAGTTCAACTCGATCATCGAATGCGGGGTCCCATCCTCGAGCGGCCCGTTTCGCCCTACCTCGCGGCCGTGCCGCCGCATCCCGGCGGTGTCATGAATCTACCCAGCACGACCGGATCTGTCCCAGGTCGGCGCCGGCGTCACGCGAGCTCGAGCCGGGAGAAGTCGTCGGGCACCTCGACCCCGGGGAGCATCGCCGCCTCGACGTCGTCGCCGAGGTGGGTCGCGACCATCCTGCAGGAGGGGAAGCGCTCGGCGAGCGACCGCAGCGAGGCGACGTCCATGTGCGAGCGCGAGGCGTGCGCCCCGGCACACTCGACGACGAGCGTGTCGGCGCGCCCGGCCAGCTCGTCGAGGCCGGGGCAGGGATGGACGTCCCCGGTGTAGCCGAGGGCGTGACCGCCGAGCTCCAGCAGGTAGCCGAAGCAGGAGAGCTCCGGGACGTGCTCGACCTC
>JAKACF010000248.1 GCA_021821585.1 Actinomycetes bacterium | reverse complement strand
ACCCATGTACGACGAGCTAAAGCCCTGGGAGGAGACGAACTCGGACGGTTCGCTCAACCTGAACAGCTATGCCTCGACCGCCGCGTTCGGGACGGTCGAGCTGGCGGTCGAGTCCCTGCACGCCGATGGCCAGAGGATCACGGCGCAGACGGTCGACGCGTTCGCTGAGACCTTGGCGTTCATCATCCAGCGCTGCCAAGAGGCGCTTGACGTGAGACCCTCGATGCAGGACGGCTCGCACACCCGTCTGCGCGGCGCGCTGCGCACGTCGATCGAGACCATGCCGGCGCCGTTCGGGAAGGACGCCGCGGCCTGGGCGGAGTGGGTGAAGCGGACCGAGAAGCGGGTGCTCTCGATCCACGGCGCTGCGCTCCGGCTCTGGAGCACCGGCGGCCAGGACGCAGAGCCCTGGACGGCACTGGCGGTCGCCGCACTCGAAGTCGCGTGATCGGTATCGCCGGGCTCAGGCGACCTCGCAACCGGCGAGCACACGCTCGCCGTCGAGGACCGTGCGGCCTGACACGACCGCTTCGCCGGCGACCCGGACGACACCTCGGAGCCGGGCCTCGTCGAAGACGGTCGCAGAGCCGGTGACGACGCTGAGCTCGCCGACGACCGAGTCGTCGCACACCATCGCATAGCCGGACACCTCGGCATAGCCGGACACCTCGGCACGGTCGCAGACGATCGCATGGTCGCAGACGATCGCTTGGCCTCGAACGACGGCCTGGTCGAGGACCTTGCCCGAGTCGAGAACGTGCGCTCCGTCGAGCACCCTGGCGCCGTACGCGACCCAAGCGGTGTCGTCCACGACCGCCGTCGACGCGACGAGCCCTCCGACGGAACCGTCGGGGTTCCGGCGACGAGTAAGGACATCTCCGGTTGCGCCCCCGCCGCCGGCTGGCGACATGAACACGTCGTCGTCGACGAGCTCGACGTGCTCGGCGTCCGGTCGATTGGTCGGCGCGAACTGACCGCCGGCGGGCGTGCCGGCAGGACGACGGTTCGGTCGGAAGTCCTTGTTGCTCATACCCTCTCTAAGAGGGCAGCGTAATCCACCTTTCGATCACGACCGGCGATCCGTAGTCGCACGGCCAGACCGTTACACGGCGTGTTGACCGACTTCTTGGACCGGAAAACCGGCAGCGCGGATGCGCCGTGCGCAGTCCGCGGTGCCTGACCCGCCCGGGAAGACGAGCGCGAGGTCGCAGCCGAGCTCGACCATCTCTGCGTTGCGGTACACGCCGGCGGCTGGGCAGTAGTCGGTGCCGTCTTGACGTCTGCGCCTGTGATGCGGCGAGCAGGTGGCCCGGCACGGATCGGTCCAGGCGGCCGGGTGCGGCTCGACTTGGAAGCCGAGACGCCTGGCTGCAGCAGCCGCCAGGCGGTCGAGACCACGAGCATCGCCGTGCACGAGGACGACCCGGCCCGGGTCGACGCCAGAGCCGAGACGAGCCTCGACGGCCGCCCGGAGCTCAACCTCGACGCGCGCTGTGTCGGCGTAGTCCCGCCCGCCGGTGACGAGGATGCGGAAGCTCATGCGACCACCTCGGCGAGCAATGGCAGATCCTTGTAGGCCCGGGGAAGCATCTGCTCGGGCGACCAGGTCTGGATCAGGGCCTCCAAGTCCTCACCCGCCTGGTACTTGCCGCCCTGGCCATAGCGGTGGGAGATGGGCCCGGTCTGGTGGAAGACGATCTGGGCGATCCGCTCACCGACGAGGAGCGGCAACCAGCTCGGGTTGTTGTTGACGATCTCCATCGTCCAGCGGTTGACGTACCCAGGGTCGCCCCAGCCGGCGCACAGCGCCACCGTGATGCCACAGCGCCCCCAGGTGGAGCGTGCCCGCATCTCGGAGACACCGTCGATGATGCCGACAAACTCCTCGGTGTGGGCGAGGATCCGCTCGCCGGGGGCAAGGAGGATCACCGGGCGCCCCTCGGGGATGCCGCGCAACTGCTCCAGCTCCTTGCGCACGAAGTAGGGAACACCTTCGCGCTCGACGACCTCTGGCAACGTCGCCGCTCGGTCGAGCTGGAAGTAGGCCGCCACCGCCTCTTCGTCGAACGGGTTGAACACCTTCGGCATGGCGGCGATGCGATAGCACCACTCGCCGAGGCGGACGTCGAGGGAGGCTCCGTTGATGGCCTCGGTGCAAAGCGGATGCACGACGATGTTGCCCGAGGTGATGCCGTCGCGGATCTCCTGGTCGGAGTAGGCCATCAGCTCGCTCCGCTAGGTCCGAGCGCCGGTACCGTCGTCGTGTAGTTGAGCAGTGCCATCAGGGCTCCTTGTCGTCTGGGTCTGAGCCCGGCTCGGGAAGCACTGTGTGGCGGAGCTGGTCCCAACCCCGGAGATTGCCACGGTGCCCAGGACGACAGACGTCTGGTCCGAGTACGTCGTCGAAGGTGATCGGCATATGCCGGCACGGCGTCGCCACGTGCTCGAGCGGGCTCGCGTGCGGAGGACGAGCCTCGACGAGCCGCTCGTACAGGTCGAGGTCGTCTTCGAGGTCCCGCCGGCCGTCGTGAGTGAGGTAGGAGACGCGAGCGCAACGTGCGACCGAGACACGCTTCAGGATCTCGATCGGCTCCTCGGGCGCCATCGCCTCGACGTCGACCGTGTCTTCGCCGATGATGTAGGGAAGATGCCATCCGTCCAAGCCGACCGGGGCGGGTGCAGAAGCCTCGAAGGCGGCACGCATCGCCTCTGCGGCGACGCGCAGCTCCGGCTGGGCGAGCGGAGAGCATCGCTGAGCGAAGAAGCTGTCCCAGTCGGTCGCGGTGACGATGGCGGTATGCCAGATGAATGGCTCGACCAGCCGGTTGCCGATCGACTTGTGGACACCGACGCCGACCATCGCCCGGGCCAACCCGGCCGCGCCGAGCGCTGCAGCCCGCCAGATCGCCTCTGCGGCGGCCCGTCGCCAGCCGGCGAGCTCGTCGCCGCCCTGCATCCCCGGACGCTCGGTCGCCCAGACGAGCGGCACGAACGGATCCTCGATGACACGGCGAATCTGCTTGCGGGCCGGGATGGCGCGCGAGCTGGCGGAGTTCCTCGAAAAGACCCGGTGGGTGTTCAGCTCCGCCAGCACGAAACGAGCGAAGGTGACCTCGATCGTCGTAAGACGGGCGCCGGTGGGAGCGACCGAATCACAGATGACGTTGGCGGAGGTGGTGGTAGGTGGTGACGTGTGCATCAGACCTCCGGGAGCCTCGGGAGCTGGATGATAGGGAAGTGGGCGTGTACGAAAGGGATGACGACACCCGCCGCCGTGCAGTACAAGACGCTGAGCCCGAGCAGCGAGCCGACGACGCTCTCTCGGGCAGATCCCGTGTGCCCGACGAGCGGGACAGAGAGCCGGAGCCGCTGGAGTGGGCGCACGAAGGGGATCCAGAGCCACGGGACACCTTCCACGGTGATGGTGTCGCCGACCATGTGCAACACGACGCCACCGGCAGCGGCGAGCGGTAGCCAGCCGCCAGCGGCGTGGGCGAAGACCCACCACGACGACAGCCCGGCGAGGCCGACCATGAGCGGTCCGACGAGGTGGCGGAGCGCCTTGGGCAGGAGCATACGGAGCACGAGCAGGAACGAGCAGCCAACGACGACGGCCTCGGCGAGTGGATGTGCCCCGGCCAACCTGGTGAGGAAGAAGACCGCGACGGCGAACAGGATCGAGTGGGTCGCCTGGCGATGGCCGCCGGCCAGCTTGTTCGTCGCCTCGGAGACAGCCCGGCTCAGGGGGCCGAGCTTGCGCGAGACGGTGGAACCCGGCTCATCGATGTCGGGGAACAAGGCGAACGCGGCTGCGACCACGCCTCCGATGCCAAGTTGCACCGGGGTGGTGGGCAACGCGGGGATGGCGTGGTGCAGGACCGGCGCGAGCGCCATGAAGCCGACGGCGCCGGTGAGTGCGTGGTCACGACCGAGCACACGCTTCCTGTGCAAGAGGGCTCGGATCGGGTCGGCTTTGGATTCATCCCCGACCCAGAACGTCGCGGTTCCCGCAGTCCCAGTCTGGGTCTTCGACGTGGTGGCGCTCGTGCTCGAGCGTGTCGGCGAGCTCTCCCGGAGTACGGCCATGAGTCTTGATCTTGACGAGGCGGAGCTCCCAGTCGGTCACACCGGCGATGTGCCCCAACAGACCAGGAGTCCGGGTGTCCTCGCAATACTCGATGTAACGCAGATCGAAGCCCGCCGCGATGATCGCCGTCTCGGCCGTCTCGATACGCCGGCGCACGCCTGCGGGGCATCCGTCAACGGGGGCGATCATCAGGTCCGGATGCGCCCGCAGGTGCAAGCCATCACAGGACCAGCTCGACGATGTCGTCGGGAAGGTCGTGCTCCTCGATGCCGAAGGATGCCCGGGCCCGCTCGCACACCTCGGCGGCGGTGAGCCCGTCA
>JAKACF010000247.1 GCA_021821585.1 Actinomycetes bacterium | reverse complement strand
TCACCGTCTTGAGGAGCCAGCTGCTGGCGAGCGGGACGAGCTGGAGGTCGCTCGCCTCGGTCGAAGACGGGGATCCGCCGACCGCGGTGCAAAAGCACGCAGGGTCGGCTCCGGTACAGGCGAGAGAGACGATGGTCGTCCGGGCGCGCCGTCGCGCGTAGCGGTCGTCGTCGTCGAGGATGTCGTCGAGCCTCGCGGTGCCCGCCGCGTCGCAGGGACGCAGCCCGATCAGCACCTGCTCAGGCGGTTCGGGGGGTTCCTCGAGCACGACCCGGGCACCATCGAAGCGGAAGGAGAAGAGGGTCTCCGTCCTTTGCAGGAGGAACTCCTTCGCTGACCAGCGGGTCTTTCCTTGCGGCTCGAGACGGATCTCCTCGGCGGATGCCACCCTCTGGTACAGCAACAGCCCGTCTACGAGGACCGGCGCGACGATCTCCCGATCGGAGGCCACAAGCGCAGATAGCCACGCCCTGAGCTGCTCGTCATCGAGGCGCCAGCAGTCCATCAAAGGCCCCTTCTCACAGGAACTCGTCGGGGTCGGAAGGCCCGAAGGTCGCAAGCGGGGGCACAGCAGCAACGTCCTCTCCCGGCCGGTACCCGAAGCGGGACCCGACCCGTGCCGCGAGCGCGCGGTTGAGCAGGTCGAGGCGGATGTCGGCCGGGCAGGCACGGGTGCACTCGTCGCAGCCCGTGCACCTCCCGGCAAGGTGCATGGCGCGAGTCACGTTCCAGGCAAGGTTGCCGGGGCCGTCGATCGAGACCGGCACCCACTGGGGGTCGTTCTTGTCGGTCACGCAGGTCTCGCAGTAGCAAAGAGGGCAGGCGGCCCGGCAGGCGTAGCAGCGGATGCAGCGGCTGAACTGGCGCTGCCAGAACTCCCAACGCTCCGCTGCCGGAAGCGCCTCCAGCGCCGCGATCTCGGCGTCTCGAGGGTCCGGCGCGACGGGACGCTCGCCACCGCCGAGCGAGGCGCCGACGGGCTCCATCGTCACGTCCGCGAGCGGGGAGACCTCCTCGGCGCACGAGAAGCACTTCGCTGCCAAGCGCCCGTTCTCCCATATCCCTCTGCAGGGGACGCCCACGACGACCACCCGGTCGCGCTCGACCTGGTTTTCGCGTACGAGACCGGCGAGTGTCTTCGCGTCGCAGCTCTTGGCCACGAGCCCGACCTTGGCGCCTCGGTGGCGCTTCAGCAGCTCCGGCAGGTAGACGGTGAGGTTGTTGGCGCAGCGCTCGTTCCAGTCGAGCGCTGCGGCCTCGCCCGGGTCGGTCGCGAACGCCGGCACCATCTGGCCTGGGAGCGAACCATGGGTGTACCCGGTGACGACCGAGACCTCGCCGCTCGCAAGCAGCGCCGCCGCCTTCTCGCGCAGTGCCGCGGCGACGTCGGCGCTCTCCCCGGGGGTTGGCGCCGGGCGCGGCTCGTCGGGCTGAGGCGCCTCGAGCGCGGGCGCCGCGCGACCGTCCCCTGCCGGGAGCGCCCACCGCCCGAGCGGCCCCGCCTCGCGCACGGCCGCTGTCACCTTGTCGACGATCTGTGACCACTTGACGCCCTCGGAGGCCGAGACCCAGGCGAGATGGAGCCTTCCCTCGTCGAGCCCGAGGAAGCGGAACAGGTCCAAGGCGATCGACAGGCGCCGGCGAGCGAGCAGGTTTCCCTGGACGTAGTGGCAGTCGCCCGGGTGGCACCCCGAGACGAGCACGCCGTCAGCGCCCTGCTCGAAGGTCTTCAAGATGAACAGCGGGTCGATGCGGCTGCTGCAAAGGACCCGGACGAGCCGGACGTTCGGCTGCTGGGTTCGCCTCGCCGTCCCGGCGAGGTCGGCGCCGGCATAGGTGCACCAGTGGCAGACAAAGCCCACGAGCCTCGGCTCCCAACGCTCCGGCTCCAGGTGCCGGCGGAGCACCAGCTCGGCGCTTGGCACCTGCACCTCGCTCATCCGGTCATCACCTCGACCCGCTCGCGGCCGACCGGGGCGGGGCCGCCGGTGATGGCGCCGAGCTGCGCGAACACCTGCTCGTCGTCGAAGCCGGCCACGTCGATCACGCGGGGGCGGCAGGCGGCGGTGCAGGCGCCGCAGCCTTCGCAGAGCGCCTCGTTCACCCTTGCCACGAGCCGCACCAGGTTGCCTTGCCGGTCGCGGATCTCCTGGCGGCTGATCGCGCCGTAGGCGCAGACGCGCTGGCAGTCGAAGCAGCCGCTGCACACCGCCTCGTTCACCCTCGCGACGGTCGGCTCGCGCTCGAGGAGCGGCTGCGAAAGCATCTCGAGCGCCTTGCTTGCCGCCGCAGAGGCTTGGGCGACCGTGTCGGGGATGTCCTTCGGTCCCTGCGCCGCGCCGGCGATGAAGACGCCCGCCGAAAGGGTCTCGACCGGCCGCAGCTTCGGGTGCGCCTCGGAGAGGAAGCCGTTGGCGTCGGTCGAGATGCGAAGCTTCCGGGCGAGCTCGGCGTGGTCGGGCGGAACGAGGGCGGTGGCGAGCACGACAAGGTCCGCCTCGACCTCGAGTTGCTGGCCGGAGAGCGTGTCGACGCCATAGACGTGCAACTTGTCGCCGTGCTTGGTGACGCGGGCCACCTTGCCGCGCACGTAGAGGACGTGCTCTTCTTCCATCGCACGGGCGACGAACTCCTCGTAGCCCTTGCCGGGCGCGCGGATGTCGATGTAGAAGACGGTGGCCTTCCCGTCGGGGACCTTCTCGCGGTACAGCAGGGCGTGCTTGGTGGTGACCATGCAACAGACCCGAGAGCAGTAGGGCACGCCGTGGCGCGGGTCGCGAGAGCCGACGCACTGTATGAAGACGATGCTCTTCGGCACCTTGCCGTCAGACGGGCGGCGGAGCTCACCGAAGGTCGGCCCCGAGGCGGATATAAGCCGCTCGAACTCGAGCCCGTTTAGGACGTCAGGGTAAAGCCCGTAGCCGTAATCAGAGGTCGGCTTGCCCTCGATTAGCCCGTAGCCGGTGGCGACGACGATCGCGCCCACCTCACGCTCGAGGATCTCGTCGCGCATGTCGTAGTCGATGGCGTCCAAGGTGCAGGCTTCCGCCCAGCGCTCACAGGCGAGGACCCGATAGGTGCCGCGCTTTGACTCGAGGCCGGCGTTGACGCACGCGGTGGCGTCGAGGGTGTAGACGTTGGGCACGGCTTGGGGGAAGGGCACGTAGATGGCCTTGCGCCAGGCGAGGCCCATGTCGAACTCGTTCGGCACCACCACCGGGCACGCCGCGACGCAATCGTCGCAGCCGGTGCAGACGTCCTCTTTGACGTAACGAGCCTTCTTGCGGATCTTGACCGAGAAGTTGCCGACGTACCCCCCTACCTCCTCGACCTCGGAGTAGGTGAGCAGTTCGATCTTCGGGTGCCGGGACACCTGCACCATGAGGGGGGTGAGGATGCACTGCGAGCAGTCGAGCGTGGGGAACGTCTCCGAAAGGCGCGACATGTTGCCGCCAATCGACGGGTCGCGCTCGACCAAGACGACCTCGTAGCCCGCGTCCGCGATGTCGAGCGCGGCCCGGATGCCGGCGACGCCGCCGCCGACGACGAGCGCCCGCTTGGTGACGGGCACCTCGATTGGCCGGAGCGGGTCGTCGTACTTGACCTTTTCGACGGCGGAGGCGACGAGGGCGGCCGCCTTCGCGGTGGCGGCGGCGCGGTCCTCGTGCACCCAAGCGCAGTGCTCGCGGATGTTCGCCATCTCGCAGAAGTAGGGGTTGAGCCCGGCCTCTGCCGAAGCGGCGCGGAAGGTGGGCTCATGCAGGTGCGGCGAGCAGGCGGCGACGACGACGCCGGTGAGGTGCTGGGCTTGGACCGTGTCGCGCACCAGCTTCTGGCCCGGCGCCGAGCACATGTAGGGGTAGTCCTCGGCAACGGTCACGCCGGCCAGGCCCCGGGCAAAGCCCGCGACGGCTGCGACATCGACCCTGCGGGCGATGTTCTCGCCGCAGTGGCACACGAAGACCCCGACGCGGCTCATCCGGCCACCGCAAGCGCCGCTCGGGTCGGCGCCCTCGCCTCGTGCACCTGGACTATGGCCTCGACGACGGCGTCGGGGTCGTGCATCTCGCCGCCGGCGGCGGGGACGGAGAGGACCGCGCAGTCGTCGACGGCGCAGCGCTCCACTTCGCGCACCACTTGGCCGAGGTTGATCTCGGGCACGACGAACCCCCGGACGCGCGTCGACACCGCCCGTACCCGCTCCTCGGAGAACGGCCACACCGTGCGCAAGCGGAAGAGCCCGGTCGCAATCCCCTGCGCCCGAGCACGGGAAACCGCCTCGGCGGCGACACGGGCCGAGATGCCATAGGCGAGGACGACCACCTCCGCGCCTTCGACGTCTCGCTCGTCCCAGTCGTAGATCTCGTGGCGGTTCTTGCGGATCTTCTCCACGAGCCGGCCGACGAGGCGCCGCTGGGGCTCGGCGTTCG
>JAKACF010000010.1 GCA_021821585.1 Actinomycetes bacterium | reverse complement strand
ACCCCCGACGAGGACGAGGTAGGTCCAACCGGGAAGGAGGGTCCCGATCCGGCGGGTCATCACGAGCACCGGCCGGTCGCCGGGCGGCACCGGGATGCTCGGGCTCAGGCGCATCGGGACGGCGGCAAAGACGAGGTCGCCGCGCGAGCCCGAGACGGCCCTCCCCGCCATCAGCGCCCGGGTGGGCAGGTCGAGTGCCGCCAGCCTCGGCCCGACCGGTCGGGCGGGACGGCCGGACGGGCCGAGGAGGAGGATCGTCGAGTCCTCGAGGTGGAGCACCCGGCCGAGCGTGCGCACCACGAGCGGCGTCCGGATCTGCCCGGCCGCCGAGGCGAAGTCGCGGCCCTGGCGCAGCAGCTGACGGGTCGCCTCGGCCCGGGCGGCACGGTGGGTGACGACAAGGGAGCCCGCTCCCGCGACGAGCAGGGCGCCGGCGACGAGCGCGACCAGCGTGACCGTGAGCCGCCGTCTCATGCCATGCGGTACCCGACCCCGCGCACCGTCGAGAGGGGGAGCGCCCGGCCGAGCTTCCTCCGCAGCTGGGCGACGTGGACGTCGACGGTGCGGGGGTCGCCGTACCAGTCGCGCCCCCACGCTCCGTCGAGCAGCTGCTGGCGGGTGAGGACGAGCCCGGCGTTGCGGGCGAGGTACTCGAGCAGGTCGTACTCCCTCGCCGTCAGCTCGACGGGCTGACCGCCCCGGCGCACCTCGTGACGGCCCGGGTCGATCTCGACCTCTCCGACGACGAGGCGTGCCGGCGCCCTCGGTGCGTCGGTGCGCCGGAGCACCGCCCGGACCCGGGCCACGAGCTCGCGGGGCGAGAACGGCTTGGTGAGGTAGTCGTCCGCCCCGAGCTCGAGCCCGAGCACGCGGTCGACCTCGTCGTCCCGGGCGGTGAGGAACAGCACGGGGACGTCGCTTGCCGAGCGGATCTCCCTGCAGAGCTCGAATCCGTCGCGCCTGCCGGGGAGGCCGACGTCGACAACGACCACGCGGGGCCCCTCGCGGCGGACGAGCTCGAGCCCGCGCTCGCCGTCGGCCGCCCGCAGCACCCGGAAGCCCTCGCGCCGCAGGTACAGCTCCACCAGCTCAGCGATGTGCTCGTCGTCCTCCACCACGACGGCCGTCCCGGCGGCTCCCGGCGTGTCGCCCACGCGCTCCAGCCTTCCAGAGCCCGCCGAGCGCCGCCTCAGCTGCCGTTGGCGGCGGTGAGCGGTGGGTGAGGCCGCGAGGCGACGAGGAGGGCGTCGCCGCCGCTCTGGACGAGGATGGCCCTGTCGCCGGAGACGAGCTGGGAGCGGCTGAGTCCGACGAAGCGGGTGGAGCCTGTCACGGTCGCGGACACGCTCGGGCCGTCCGGGCGCCTGATGGTGATCGTCGCCCCGCTGTCGGAGGTCACGACGCCCCGGTCGACCTCGACGGTCTCGTAGCCGCGCTTGGTCCGGACGATGAGCTCGGCGTGCACCGTGTGGCGGAGCACCATCCGCACCTCGTGGCGGAGGAACGGCCGCCCGGCGGCAGGCAGGTGGCTGCCGGCCGCCCCGGCCGAGCCGAGGAGCTGGGCCGAGGCCGCCGGAGCGGCCGACGAGCCGGCGGTGGTGGCGTACGCGATGCCTCCGGCGGCGCCGGCGAGGACCATCGCCCCGCCGGCGGCGGCGGCCACCTTTGCCTTCAGTCCCATGGACACCTGACGCTCCTTTCGATCGGCGGGGAGCACGTGTCCCCGCCGGCACATTCCACCTCGCCCGTCTGAAGGGTTCGCGAGCCCCGTGTTAGGGCTGTGTGAGGGCCGGCGAGGACGTCCCTCGGCCCAGGCGAGCCCGAAGAGGCCGCTACGGCCCGCTCCTCACCATGCCGCCGGCCCGGCTGAGGGCGGAGGTGACCGCCGTGCGGTAGACGATGCCGAGGACCCGCCCGGAAGCCGCCACGGCGAGCTGCTGGCGGCCGGACAGCTGGAAGGCTTCGAGCGCGCTCGGGAAGAGGTCGGCCTCGGGCGCGAGCACCGGCGCCTCCCGGTCGGCGGCGGATGCCACCGGGGTGCCCGGCGGGACGGCGGCGACGTCGTGGTGGTCCACGATGCCGACATAGCGACCTTCCTCGTCGACGACCGGGATCGCCCGTCCCGGGTAGTACGCCAGCCACCAGGCGACCTGCTCGGCCGGGACGTGGCCGGGCACCGTCGTCGTCTCGGGGTGCATGACCGTGCCGACCCGCACCCCGCTCACGGCTTCGCGCAGCTTGGCGCCCTGCCACTCCGAGCGGGCACCGAGCATGACGAAGGCCCCGATCAAGATGAGGACGAAGTCGTTCGTGAGGAGCGCGATCCCGATCATGCCGGCGGCCAGCACTCCGGCCAGCACCGCCGCCACGCGGGTCGCCCGCAGATTGTTCCCTCGGCGCGCGAGCAGCGAGCGGAACACCCGTCCGCCGTCCATCGGCAGTGCCGGAAGGAGGTTGAAGGCCGCCAGGGCCAGGTTGAGCCAGCCGATTCGCAGCAGCCAGGATCCGCCGAGGACCGAGAGCGTCGGCGGCCACAGCGACGCACCGGTGAGGCCGGCCAGCCCGAGGAAGAGGCCTCCGAGCAGGATGCTCATGAGCGGGCCGGCGATGGCGACCCGTCCCTCGACCGAGGCGGAGGCGCCCATGCCCTCGATCTCGGAGACCCCTCCGATCGGGAGCAGCACGATGTCTCGCACCTTCAGTCCGAGCCGCATCGCGACGAGCGAGTGGGACAGCTCGTGCAGCGTGACCGACGCGAAGAGGACGACGAGCCAGAGGGCGTAGCTCGCCACCTGTGAGCGCGTCAGTCCCGGTGACGAGAGCGCGACGAACACGACGAGGAGTGAGAAGCTCCAGTGGAGCCGGATCGGGACCCCGGCGACCTTGGCGATGGTGAGCGAACGCTTCATGGCGTGATCCTTCTGCTACCGGTCACCTTCTCACATCCGCAATAGAATCCGCTGTGGCCGGCGATCACGATGGCCTGGACTCGAGTGGAGCGGCACCGGGGTCGGACGGCGCTCCGAGGCGACTCCACGACGACGTCCCGGCGAAGACCGGCGCGCCGCCGCCCGGGCCGTCCGACGTCGTTCCTCGCGGGTGGACGAGAGAGGAGTGGACCGAGAGCCTCTACGGTACCGGCGCGAGCCTGCGCTCCCGGCGAGGGGCGTTCGGGCGGGGCTTCCTGCTCCCCGTCGTGCTCGGCACCGTGCTCATCGTGCTGCTCGTCCTCCTCCTCGCCCGCTGACTCCCGCCTCTTCGACCGTCCTCTCCGCTGTCGGGTGGAGGGCCGACGGGCTCGGCGTGGCGACGACCCGAGCGGGGGAGCCGACGGCGGTGGCGCCGGCGGGGACGTCGCAGAGCACGACGGCGTTGGCGCCGATCCTCGCCCCGTCCCCGATGGTCACCTCCCCGAGGATGGCCGCCCCGGTCCCGACGAAGACGCCGTCGCCGAGGACCGGAGCGCGCTCGCCCCGGTAGTCCCACCCGATCGTCACGCCGTGGTGGACGTAGCAGTTGCGGCCGATTCGCTCGGCGGCGATGCAGGTCGCCTGCCCGTGGGCGACGAACAGTCCCGGCCCGATCTCGGCGGTGGTGATGGTGAGGCTCTCGGTCGGCCTCCAGATCCGGGCGAGCACCTTGGCGGCGAGGGCGCCGGTGGCGTTGCCCCCGGCGAGGCGGTGGTAGTAGAGCGCCCGGAACTCGCCGAAGGCGTACAGCAGGCTGTGCAGCCCGCGGACGCCGTCGTTGGCGCCCAGCACCTCGAGCCACTGCTCGACGTCGGCATCGATGACCTCCCGGCGATCCGAGAGGTTGCGGGCCCAGGCGAGGGGGAGGGTGAACAGGGCGCGGAGGTGCTCGAGGGCCGTGAGGAGCCGCGCGCTCAGCGGGTCCATGCGGGGGAAGGGCGGCGGCACCGTGCCACCTTAGAGCCGCACCCGGTCCGCGGCTCCCGGCGCGGTGGGGGACGGCCGCTCAGGCGACGTGGGTCGGGTACCAGCCCTCGAGCGATGCCGCCACCGTCTCCCCGAGCTCGGCGCGAGCGGACGCGGCGTCGTCCAGCGACACCGCGACGAGCTCGACGGCGTCCCCGGCCGCCAGGGTCCCCACCTTCCACAGGTCGGCGGTGATCACCGTGGCGCCGACCGGGTAGCCGCCGACCGGCCCGCAGTCCGGCCCGAGGATCACCGGGTCGCCCGAGGGCGGAAGCTGAACGGCTCCCGGGAGCACCGCGTGGGACGAGATGGCCTCGGGGGGTTCGAGGCGCTGCGAACCTGCGGCCGCGGCGAGGCGGACCCCGGTGCGGTCGCTGCGGGGATCCACGAGGAAGCGGCCCTCCAGCCCGCCTCGGGCGAGGAGGTCCGGGCCGGCGATCGCCCTCAGCACCACCGGCTCCCCCGGCGCCCGGCGGGGCGCAGGGAGTCCGAAGCGCCGCCGGGGGCGGCCCGCTGGCGGTCCGACGTCGAGGGCGTCGCCGGCACGGAGGGGGCCCGGAGGCAGGCCGGAGACGGCGTCGCACGAGCGGCTCTCGAACACCAAGGGCGTCTCGATCCCCCCGCCGACGGCGAGGACGGCGCGGGCAGAGGACCGGACCGGCCCGACGGCCACTTCCTGGCCGGCACCGACGACGGTCACCACTCCCTGCGGGCACTCGCTCCCGTCGACGACGAGCACCGCCTCGCCGGCGAGGGCGAGCGAGAGGTCGCGACCGGCCCGGAGGCGGATCGGACCGGTGGTCTCGAGCGCCGCCGCCCCGGCGTCGTTGCCGACGGCGAGGTTGGCCACCTGCAGCCAGCAGCCGTTGGCCGCTCCCGACCTCGGGATGCCGAGCGCGCCGGCACCTCGCCGTCCGAGGTCCTCGACGAGCAGCAGGGGACCGGGGTCGACCACCTCGAGGTCCCGCCCCTCGAGCGGGGTGCGCACCGGCTCGGGCGGGCGGGGCAGCGAGGCCTCGGCCACGAGCAGGACGCGGTCTCCCGGCCGGAGGCGGGCATAAGGCGGGCTCGAGGAGTCGAAGGGCCGGAAGGAGGTCCTCCCGAGCAGGTTCCAGCCACCCGGCGAGGAGACCGGGTAGATGCCCGCGTACCCTCCGCCGACGGCGAGTGAGCCGGCCGGCACCCTCGTGCGGGGCGAGGCGCGCCGGGGCAGGCGGGCGAGTGGCTCGGGGAGGCCGACGAGGTAGGCGAAGCCGGGCATGAAGCCGAGGAAGGCGACCTCGAGCGGTCTCCCCGCCAGCGTGGCGGCGACCTCGGCGCCCCCGAGGCCGAGCTCGCCCAGGTCCTCCCCGTCGAAGACGACCGGGATCTCGTGCAGCCTCGCCGGCGCCTCGTCGGCGCCTTCCTCGACGAGCTCGAAGGGGCCGACGACCCCGACCGTCGTCTCGGCCGGCACGACGTCGCTCGCGCGGATGCGGCGGGCGAGCGCCTGGGCCGCGCGGTGGCCGCCCTCCACGTCGAACAGGACGGCTTCGTCGCCGAGTTGGCGCATAACTAGACTCCTCTGACCAGCAACGAGCAGAGGAGCAACCGGTGCCCCAGCTACGTTCCCGTGTGACCACCGAAGGGCGTCAGGCCGCAGGGGCCCGGGCTCTGTGGCGGGCGACCGGCATGTCGGAGTCGGACTTCGGCAAGCCGATCGTCGCCATCGCCAATAGTTTCACGCAGTTCGTGCCCGGGCACGTCCACCTGCGCGACCTCGGGGCACTCGTCGCCGAGGCGGTGGCGGCTTCCGGCGGGGTGGGCCGCGAGTTCAACACCATCGCGGTCGACGACGGGATCGCCATGGGGCACGGCGGCATGCTGTACTCGCTCCCGAGCCGGGAGCTCATCGCCGACTCGGTCGAGTTCATGGTGCAGGCGCACCGTGCCGACGCCCTCGTCTGCATCAGCAACTGCGACAAGATCACCCCTGGCATGCTGCTCGCCGCCATGCGGCTCGACATCCCGACGGTCTTCGTGAGCGGCGGGGGCATGGAGGCAGGCAAGGCGGTCGTCCGCGACGGGACGGCTCGCCCCGCCCTCGACCTCATCACGGCCATCACCGCCTCGGCCGACGAGTCCGTCTCCGACGCCGAGCTCACCTCCATCGAGGAGTCGGCCTGCCCGACCTGCGGCTCGTGCTCGGGCATGTTCACGGCCAACTCGATGAACTGCCTCACCGAGGCGCTCGGCCTTGCCCTGCCGGGCAACGGGACGACCCTCGCCACGAGCGAGGTCCGCCGCCAGCTCTTCCTCGACGCCGGCCGCACCGCCGTCGAGCTCGCCACCCGCTTCTACCGGGACGACGACGAGAGCGTGCTTCCCCGCGCCATCGCCACGCGAGCCGCCTTCTCCAACGCCATGACGGTCGACATCGCCATGGGCGGCTCGACCAACACCGTGCTGCACCTCCTGGCGGCCGCCCTGGAAGGGGGTGTCGACTTCGACCTCGACGACATCGACGCCCTGAGCAGGAAGGTGCCCTGCCTGTGCAAGGTGGCGCCGAGCTCCTCCTACCACTTGGAGGACGTCCACCGTGCGGGCGGGATCCCGGCGATCATGGGCGAGCTCGACCGCGCCGGGCTGCTCGACCGGTCCGTGCGGGCCGTCCACGCCGACTCGCTCGAGGGCTGGCTCGACGAGTGGGACGTCCGCAGGCCGTCGGCCTCCCCGGCGGCGCTCGACCTCTTCCACGCCGCCCCGGGCGGCGTCCGCACGACGGCGGCCTTCAGCTCCTCCGCCCGCTGGGACAGCCTCGACCGGGACGCCGCCTCCGGGTGCGTCCGTGACGTCGCCCACGCCTACTCCGCTGACGGGGGCCTCGCGGTCCTGAAGGGGAACCTGGCGCCTGACGGCTGCGTGGTGAAGACCGCCGGCGTCCCCGAGGACCAGCTGTCCTTCCGCGGCCCGGCCCGCGTGGCCGAGAGCCAGGAGGAGGCGGTCGAGCTGATCCTCGGCGGAGCGATCCAGCCGGGCGACGTCGTCGTCATCCGCTACGAGGGCCCCCGCGGCGGCCCGGGGATGCAGGAGATGCTGCACCCGACGAGCTACCTGAAGGGGCGGGGCCTCGGTCCGGTCTGCGCCCTCGTGACCGACGGGCGCTTCTCGGGAGGCACGAGCGGCCTCTCGATCGGCCACGTCTCGCCGGAGGCGGCGGCCGGGGGCGCCATCGGCCTCGTCGAGGAGGGCGACCCGATCTCGATCGACATCGCCTCCCGGACCATCACCCTCGAGGTGCCCGACGAGGAGCTCGAGCGCCGGCGGGGCGCCCGGGACGAGGACGGGTGGTCCCCGATGAAGCGCGACCGCCCGGTCTCGGCCGCCCTTCGCGCCTACGCCTCGATGGCACTGTCGGCCGACCGGGGTGCCGCCCGGCAGGTCGACTGAACTGGGGCGACGAGTCTTCGGGTCGTCGCCCACCTAGCCTTGGGCGATGCGTCCGGCCGTCCGGCTCTCCCGCCCACCCCGGTCGGGCTCGGTCCTCGCCGTCGTGCTCGCCTTGGGGCTCGCCGCCTGCGGGACGACGACCGTGGCCTCGAGCGCCACGTCGCATGGGACGACGCCGCCGAGCTCGAGCCCAGCGACGAGCGCCCCAGCCTCCTCCTCCTCCTCCTCCTCCTCCTCCTCCTCGTCGTCTTCGTCCTCCAGCACCTCCACGTCGGCGCCTCCACCCCCGACCTCGTCCCCGCCGCCGACCACAGCCGTGACGCCGACGACGGCGCGACCGGTGGTGGACCTCCGGCCGCTCGCCACCCCCCACGCGCTCGCACCCTTCGGGGGCCCGCTCGTCCCCGGAGAGGGCGCCTGGAAGCCGGCGGGCCGCCGCGTGCAGGGGATGAGCGCCGTCTACGAGACGAGCCTCGTCCCGCCGGGCGGCTCGACGCCTGCCGGCATCGCCTGGATGGACACCCGGCTGCTCTCGGCCCGCCTCTACTCCGGCTCGCTCAGCCCCGGGGGCGGCCCCTACCGCTTCACCGCCCCGGTCGAACCGGCACAGGCTGCCTCGCTCGTGGCCGCCTTCAACGGCGGGTTCATGATGTCGGCCGCCGAGGGGGGCTACTTCACCGAGGGCCGCGTCGTGGTGCCGCTCGTGAACGGGGCGGCCTCGCTCGTGATCTACGCCAACGGGAGCGCGGACATCGGCGCCTTCGGCAGTGACGTGAGGATGAGCCGGAGTGTCGTCGCCGTGCGCCAGAACCTGGTCCCGCTCGTCGCCGGCGGCAGGCCGACGGCGGCGGCGGCCAGCCCCAACTGGGAGTCCTGGGGTGCGACCTGCGGCGCCACGTCCTGTGCCGCCTCGGTCCCCGGCATCGAGTACCAGTGGCGGTCAGGCCTCGGCGTCACCGCAGACGGTGCTCTCGTCTACGTGTCCGGCCCCTCGCTCGACCCGTTGCAGCTCGCCGAACTCCTCGTGCGCGCCGGAGCCGTCCGGGCGATGGAGCTCGACATCAACCCCGACTGGCCGGTCTTCGCCACCTACGACCCGCCCGGCCCGAACGGCCTCGCCTCTCCGGCGAACGGGTCGAAGCTCGTCTCCTCGAGCATCCAGGGACCGTGGACCTTCTTCGAGCCCTCGTGGGCCCGGGACTTCGTCACGATGTCGGCCCGCTGAGCGAACCGGTGCCTCTCGGTGCGGCTCCCGCGGCCTGCCGGACGAACCGTCGCGCCGCCCACGATTCTGGTGGGCGGCGCGACGCGGGAACGAGCCCCGCAGTTCCGGCGCTCGTTCCGGTGGACGCGCTCCCCGTCTGCTCTCTCGCCGGTCAGCCGGCGATCGGCAGGGGCTCGCCCGTCTCGAGAAGGCTCTTCAGGCTGGAGAGGATGTAGGACCAGCCGCGGACGCTCGCGGCCGTCTTCGGAGAGCCCTCCAGGCGGTCGTGGGTCACCGTCAGCCTGGTCACTCCGCCCGGCTGCGCCTCGAGCTCCCAGGTGACCCTGCTCTCGGGCTCGGCGGCCATCTCGGGGTCGTACAGGCTTCGCCAGGTGTGGACGAGCCTGCGCGGCGGGTCCGCCTCGACGACGAGGTTGTCGCCCCAGAGAGTCGAGTGGTCGGGAGACCAGCTGCGAAGGGGTGCGCCGGGGGAGAAGGTCGACTCGAAGTGGGCCCCGTGGAAGAAGCGCACGAGCATGGCGGGGTCCGTGACGGCCTCCCACACCCGCTCGGGGCTCGAGTTGATGTAGAGCTGGTACACCTGGGTCGTCGCCACGGTCTCGGTTCTGTCGGTCATCGTCCTGCCTCCAGTTCTTCTTTCAGGTCGAGCAGCGCCGCCGCCTGGCGGTCGCGGTACTTGTCGAGCCAGCGCTCGTAGATCTCGCGGATCGGCACGGGGTTCAGGTAGTGGTGCTTGAAGCGCCCCTGTCTGCGGGTGACGACGAGCCCCGCCTGCTCCAGCACGCCGAGATGACGCATCACCCCGAAACGCGTGAGCTCCGGCACGGCCGCCTCGAGCTCACCGAGGCTCAGCCCGTCCCGCTCGTAGAGGCGGTCGAGCAGGAGCCGGCGGGTCGGGTCGGCCAGTGCCTTGAAGACCCCGTCGTCGTCCATGGCCCCATTATAGGTGACTTATAGATCACGTGTCAATATGGTCACCTTAATACGCACCGGGTCATCAGGAAGACCGGACTGGGCATTCGCCCGCCTCGGCGCCGCGGCGGGGACGCTGGCGCCGCCTCCTCGCCAGGCATCTGGGCAGCTCAGGTGAAGGGACGCACCTCGATCCCGGACTCCTCGAGGGCGGCCCGTACCCTGCGGGCGAAGGCGAGTGCCCCGGGGGTGTCGCCGTGCAGGCAGAGCGAGCCGACGCGGGGGGCGAGGCGGATGGCCTGGCGGACCACCTCGGCTTCGTCCTCGAGGACGGCTCCCGGCTCGCCGCGGGGGACGAGCGTCCCGTCCTCCCGGTAGGCACGGTCGCAGAAGCCCTCCTCGGTCGTCCCCCAGCCCCGTTCCCGGGCGCCGGAGAGCAGCGCTCCGACCTGGGCGAGGACGTGGTGGACCGGCAGGACCTCCAAGATGGCCTCGGCGAGGGCGGGGTCGTTGTTGGCCCGGTGGTACAGGGCGCCGTGCAGCTTCACGTAGTGCACCTCGCCGAGGCTCGCGAGGGCCTCCACCTGCTCGCGGACCTGGCGGGCGACCACCTCCGGCGCCTCGTAGCGCTCGACGCGCCCGAAGCCCTCCCGGTCGGGGTACGAGGGATGGGCGCCGACGTGCACGCCGTGGTCGGCGGCCGCCTTCACCGCCTCCGACATCGAGCGGGCATCGCCGGCGTGCCCGCCGCAGGCGATGTTGGCGCTCGTCACCACCTCCATGAGGACGAGGTCACCCGGGATCTCCCCGAGATCGGCGTTCAGGTCGACCGCGCTCATCTGCCCATGGTCTCGCGCCCGCGGGGCCCGTGCCAGCGTCCTAGCGTAAGGACATGGCTGCTACTCCCGACACCGTCCACTGGAGGGGCGTGCACCACCTGGCGCTCGTGACCGCCGACATGGACGCCACCGTCCGCTTCTGGCACGGGGTGCTCGACGCCCGGCTCGTCACGACGCTCGCCACGCCGGCCTTCCGCCACTACTTCTTCGAGGTCGCCCCCGGTAACACGGTCGCCTTCTTCGAGTACGCCGGCCAGCCGCTCGAGTCGTTCTCGAAGCCTGCGGGCGTGCCCTACGAGAAGGCGTCGCAGTTCGACCACCTCTCCTTGAACCTCCCCGACGAGGAGGCGTTGCTGCGCCTCCGGGACCGGCTGAAGTCACACGACTGCGAGGTGACCGACGTCGTCGACCACGGCTTCCTCCGCTCGATCTACTTCAACGACAACAACGGCATCGCGCTCGAGGCCTCCTGGTGGACGACCGACCCGACGGGCCGGCCCGCCGACTACGCCGACGAGGCGATGTTCTCCGACCCGGACCCGGTGCCGGCGGTGCTCGAGCTGCGCCGGGCCGGCACCCTTACCCACACCGTCGGCTCCCGCCTCGTCGACGAGGTGACGAAGGACCTCTACCGCGCAGGTGCCTGAGCTCGGCGAGTGCTCCCCGGCCCGCCTGAGGGCCCGGACGAGCGAGAAGTGGTCGGCCTACGAGGCCGGCGTCCTGCCCGCCTTCATCGCCGAGATGGACTTCGACGTGGCGGCGCCCATCCGCCAGGCCGTGGCGAGGGCGGTCGCCATGAGCGACTTCGGCTACCCCCACCCGACACATCTCGGCGACGCCTTCGCCCGCTTCGCCGGCTCCCGCTGGGGATGGCAGGTGGAACCGGCCCGCGTGCACGCCTCGGCCGACGTCATGACCGGCGTGGCGACCATGATGGCGGCCCTCACGCCGCACGGCTCGGGCGTCGTCGTCAACCCGCCGGTCTACCCGCCCTTCTTCTTCCGCACCGAGCAGACCGACCGGCGCGTCGTGCCCGTCCCCCTCGCCGGGCGCGACCTCGACTTCGAGGGCCTCGACCGGGCCCTCGGCGACCCGGGGGTGAGCGCCTATCTGCTCTGCAGCCCGCACAACCCCCTCGGGCGCGTCTGGAGCCGTGAGGAGCTGCTCGCCGTCGCCGAGCTCTGCTGGCGACACGAGGTGGTGCTCCTCGTCGACGAGATCCATGCGCCCCTCGTCCTCGAGGGGGCGACCTTCGTCCCCTTCGCCAGCCTCGACCACCCGATGGTCGAGCGCAGCGTCGTCTTCCACTCGGCCTCCAAGGGCTGGAACATCCCCGGAGTGAAGTGCGGGCTCATCGTGGCCGGATCCGAGGAGCTGTCCGGCGTCGTGAACGAGCGCTGGGAGGCGCTCTTCCCGAGCCATCTCGGCGTCGTGGCGACCGAGGCGGCCTACTCCGCCCAGTCCGAGCCATGGCTGGACGAGGTGCTCGGGCAGCTCGACTCGAACCGGAGCGCGCTCGGCCGGTTGCTCCCGGCGGCGCTCCCCGGGATCGCCTACTGCGAGCCGGAGGCGTCCTTCCTGGTGTGGCTCGACTGCAGGCGCCTCGGCCTCGGCGACGACCCGGCGGCCGCCTTCTTGGAGCAGGGCCGGGTGGCCCTCAGCTCGGGGCTCGGCTTCGGAGACCAGGGCCGCGGCCACGCAAGGCTGAACATGGGGACCTCGGCCGAGCTGCTCGAGGAGATCGTCCGGAGGCTCTCCCTCGCCCTTCCGGCGGCGGAGACGGCGCTCAGGTGACCGGCAGGTCCCAGCCCATGTTCTGCGCGATCTCCTTGCACGTCGGACAGAGCGGGTAGCGCTTCGGGTCCCGGTTCGGCACCCAGGTCTTCCCGCACAGCGCCCTCACGGGGGTGCCGTTGATGATCCCCTCGGCGACGCTCGGGCCCGTCGAGACGAACTCGTCCTCGTTCGGGCGGAAGCCCTCGAGGACGATGTGGCTCATCCGCTCGTGGTCACCCTGCTCCTCCTCGATCGACGAGGTGTCCTGCCGCTCGAGGATCTCGGTGTTGGGGTTCGTCGTGGACATCTCCGGTCGTCCTCCTTCGCCTCGACGCTACCGGTCCTCGAGCCGGCCCTCGTGCCGCCCGGGTGCCGCCAAGATCCGGTCGCCCACCTCGAGCCCGCCGAGGAGCTCGTCGGCCCGTCCCCGGTTGACCGAGAGGGCGAGGGCGAGATCGGAGTCGAGGAGCAAGAGGGGGCGGTTCTCGTCCACGTCGCCGAAGGTCCCGGCCACGGGGACGACGAGCGGCTCCCGGGCGGCCGCCGCCTCCCGCCAGAGCCGGGCCGAGGGGCCGAGGGACTCGACCTCGGCGGTGCCGGCGGCGAACTGGACGTTGCCGAAGCCGTCCACCTGGACGACGAGGAGCTCGAGGGTGCCGTCGGGGTGCCGGACGGCACCGGGGCGCTCGAGGCGCACGAGACCGGCCGGGTCGAGCGGCGGGCCGAGGTCCGAGAGCGCCCTGCCGAGGGCGAGCTCGGCGGCGGCGGGGGCGAACAGGTCCCGCCCGTCGAAGGTCCTCGATCTGGCCGGGAGGCCGACCGGTTCGAGGGCCACCACCTCGCCGAGCTCGCCGGCCGCCTCGGCCGCGAGGAGGAGAAGGCCGTTGTCGGGTCCGACGAACGCCCTCCCGCCCGAGGTGAGGGCGATGCCCCGCCGGCTCCCTCCGACCCCGGGGTCGACGACGCCGACGTGGACGCCGGGCCGGGTGTAGGCGAGGCTGCGCTCCATCCTGAGGGCGCCGAGCAGCACGTCGTGGCGGGGGATCTCGTGGTCGAGGTCGACGATCCGCACCGCCCGGCGTCCGGCGACGACGGCGTCGACGACGGCGTGCAGCGCGCCCACGAAGCCCCCGGAGGGCCCGTAGTCGGTGACGAAGGTGACGAGGTCATAGCCGCCTCCGGGCATCCCGCCCGGGTCCTCGCGGCGCCCCCTCACCGTCGTCGGCCGTCCGGCCGGGCCGGGGACGGTGAGCGCGCCGGCCTCAAAAGACGTGCAGGTCAGGGTGGCCCTGCCGCCAGAGGAGCAGGACCACCTCGCCGATGACGTAGGACCGGGGGACGAAATGGGGCCGCCAGTAACGGCTGTCGTAGGAGACCGGCCGGTTGTCCCCCATGACGAAGTAGTCGTTCTTCGGGACGGTGAGGTGGGGGATGGGCGGACCGGGCGCCTGGCCCTTCGGCAGCCACGGCTGGGCGATCGGCTTGCCGTCGACGTAGACCGTCGAGCCCTTCGAGTAGATCGTCTGCCCCGGGAGGGCGATGACCCGCTTCACGAGGTCCTCGTCGCTCGGGTCCTGGTGGTCGCCGGGGGGCCGGCGGAAGACGATGATCTCCCCCCGGTGGATGGCCCCGATGCCGACCTTCAGCACGAGCATGCGGTCGCCCGGCATGAGGGTCGGCTCCATCGAGCTGCTCGGCACGAAGAAGGTCTGGAAGACGAGGAACCGGAGCAGGAGGGCGACGGCGGCCGCCACGGCGAGGACGAGGATCCAGGGGAACAGCCGCCGGAACTGCGATGTCGCCAGCCCCGGCCGCCTGCTGTGGCCTCCGGCACGGTGGCGGGCGGCCACCTCGCCGCCGCCTGCGGCCACCGGTCCCTCTCCGAGGGGCTCGTTCGGCTCGGGCGACCCGGGTTCGACGTCACCCGAGGAGTGCACGAGGCCGAGGATAGCCCCCACGAGCGAAAGGTTTGAGCCGGCGGCATCGGGGACAGTACTGCTCCATGCAGGTCGACGAGAGGGGTGACCTCTCGCGGGATCACGCCGTCGACCAGGCCCTCGACCGCATCGTGCTCGACGGCGCGCCGCGGTTGCATCGGACCTGGCCGGTCACGGTCGTCACCGGGATCGTGGCGGGCATGGAGGTCGGGCTCGGTGTGCTCGCCCTGTTGTACGTGCGTCAGCAGACCGGCTCGCAGGCGCTTGCCGGGCTTGCGTTCTCCATCGGCTTCATGGCACTGCTGCTCGGCCGGAGCGAGCTGTTCACCGAGGGCTTCCTCACGCCGGTGGCGGTGGTCGCCGCCAAGCGGGCAGGGCTGTCCGACGCCGTCCGGCTGTGGTCGGGCACCCTGGCGGGGAACCTCGGCGGTGGGATGCTGATCGCCTGGTTCGCCATGCGCGCCTTCCCCTCGCTGCACCACGAGGCGGTGCGCAGCGGGGCCTACTTCGTGGCCGAAGGCTGGTCGCTGCGCACCTTTTCCCTCGCCGTGCTTGCCGGGATGTCGATCACGCTGATGACCCGGATGCACAACGGGACCGACTCGGTGCCGGTGAAGCTGGCGGCGAGCGTCGCCGTCGCCTTCCTGCTCGCCGGCCTGCGGCTGTTCCACTCGATCCTCGACTCGCTGCTCATCTTCTTCGCCCTGCAGGCCGGCTCGGCGCACTTCGGCTACGAGCAGTGGCTCCGCTTCTTCGGCATCTCGATCGTCGGCAACGTGGTCGGAGGCGTCGGGCTCACGACGCTGTTCCGCCTCATCCCCTCGCGCCAGCGCATCGCCGAGCACCGCGAAGCCGTCGAGGGGGAAAGGGCTGCCTGACGCGGCGGCTCAGCGGCGGGCGCTGGCACCCTCGAGCTCGAACCAGACGAGCTTCCCGTCGCCCCGGCAGCGGTACCCCCAGGAGGTCGCCAGCCGCTCGAGGATGGCGATGCCCCTTCCTCGCGTGGCGGCGAGGCCCGGATGGCGGGGAGCCGGGGTCGCCGGAGAGGGATCCTCCACCTCGACCCGCAGGCAGGACCCGCTGAGCGAGAGCTCGAGGCGCCTGAGCGAGCCGGCGTGGACGAGGGCGTTCGCGACGAGCTCGCTCGTCCCGAGTACCGCTGCCTCGGCGTCGCCCTGCCAGCCCGACTCCGCGATCACCCGGCGTACGAGCTCGCGCGCGTCCCGCGGGGAGGAAGGCACACAGCTGCACCGAATCGGGGCCGAGGGTCCCCGCCTGCACTCCGCCATTACGCGGCGATACCCCTGAGACGGTGGAGAAACCTCACCTCCCGCGGCATCGCGGTGGCTCCGCCACGAAGCGTGTGCCTCGGCCCGTGCGCCGGGACAGGCATTCGGGTCCCGGGTATGGGTGAGCCATGGGTAGCTTCCCCCACGACGCCGGAGACGACGGCGGCATCGAGGTCCACCTCCGGGCGGACCACCGCCGCCTCGCCGAGCTGCTCGACGGCCTCGACGGGCTCGGGGAGACAGAGCGGTCCGAGCACCTGCATGACGTCGTCCACCTCCTCGTGAGCCACGAGGTGGCTGAAGAGGAGGCGGTCTACCCCGTGGTGCGCCGGCAGTCGGCCGAGGCGGCCCGCATCTGCGACGCCCGCCTCGGCGAGCAGGCCGAAGCAGAGCGGCACCTCGACAAGCTGGAGCGGCTCGCACCGGGCACCGTCGAGTTCGAAGAGGAGCTGGCTCAGCTGCGGGTCGACGTCCTCGAGCACGCCGAGCTCGAAGAGCAGTCGGTCCTCCCGCTCCTCGCCGCGCTGGCCGAGCCCGATCGGGAGATGCTGGCCCGCCGCTACCTGCGGGCGCGCTCGCTCGCCCCGACCCATCCCCATCCGGGCGCACCCGACCGCCCGCCCGGCAACCTCGTGCTCGGCCCGGTGGCCGCGCTGGCCGACCGGCTGCGCGACGCGCTGCGCTCTGGCGCCTGAGCCCGCCGGCGCGCCCGTAACCTCTCGGGCGATGAGGACGCGAGCTGCACGCCTGGCGGCCCACGGCGAACCGCTGGTGATCGACGAGGTCGAGCTGCCCGAGCCCGACAAGGGCCAGCTCGTCGTGGAGATGGCCTACGCCGGGGTGAACCCCGTCGACCGCTACCAGGTGCTCGGTCGGGTGGCCGCCGACGCCGCGCTGCCACGGACCGTCGGCTCGGAGGGCTCGGGCACCGTCGCCTCGCCCTCCGGAGGGGCAAGGCGGGTCTTCGTCAACCGCGACGCGCTCGTCCGGGAGGGGGACGGGCTGTGGGCCTCGCACGCCCTCGTCCGCGCCGACAAGCTGGTGGACGTCCCCGACGGCGTCGGCCTCGAGATGGCCGCCGCCATGGGCGTCGCCGGTGTGACGGCGTGGCGCTGTGTCACTGAGCTGGCGAAGGTGACCCCGAGCGACCGGGTGCTCGTCCTCGGAGCGAGCGGGGGGGTCGGCAGCATCGCCGTCTCCATCGCCCACCACCTCGGCGCCGAGGTGGTGGCCCAGACCGGCTCGGCCCGCAAGGCCGACTTCGTCGGCGGGCGAGGGGCAGACCGCGTGGTGGTCGCCGAGGCGAACACGCTCCTCGATCAGCTCGCAGGGTTCGTCCCGACGGTGGTGCTCGATCCGCTCGGGGACGGGTACACCGGGGCGGCCGTCGAGGCGCTGGCGCCTCGTGGCAGGCTCGTGCTCTTCGGCACCTCGGCCGACGGGAGCGGCACCCTGCCGCTCCAGGCGCTCTACCGCAAGGCGGTCACGATCCTCGGCTACGGGGGGCTCATCGAGCCGGAGGAGCGGATCCGCCAGGGCGTCCACGACTGCCTGGAGGCGCTCGCCGCCGGGCGGCTCGAGATCGTGATCGACGACGTCGTCGCGCTCGAGGCGGTGAACGAGGCACTCGAGCGACTCGCCACGAGGGGCGTCGAGGGAAAGCTGGTGCTCGACCTCCACGAGTGAAAGCGCGCCCTCCGGGTACGCGAGAGGTCATGACCGAAGAGGGAACGGCGCCGCCGCGCCCCGACATCGAGCTCGCCCCCGCGCCCGCCGCCGAGGGCGGCGAGGGCGAGAGCGCCCGCCACGGTGAGCTCACCTTCATCGGCACGGCCACCGTGCTGCTCCGCTTCGGCGGCTTCACCGTCCTCACGGACCCGAATTTCCTCCACTCGGGTGAGAAGGCCGACATCGGTCTCGGGCTGAGGGTGCGGCGGCTCACCGAGCCCGCCATGCAGGTGCGGAACCTGCCGCCGCTCGACCTGCTCGTCCTCTCCCACTTCCACGGCGACCACTTCGACCGCACCGCCGAGCGGGACCTCCCCCGCGACCTCCCGATCGTCACCGAGCCGCACGCCGGGAGGATCCTCCGCCGCAAGGGGTTCGAGCGGGTGGTCCCCCTCGAGACCTGGGAGCGGCAGCGCTTCACGAGAGGGGAGCGGAGCTGCTCGGTCGAGTCGCTTCCCGGCCGGCACTCGCCCCGGCTCCTCGGTCCCGTCGTGCCGCCGGTCATGGGCTCGCTCCTCGAGTTCGCCGACCGGGGACGGACGACCCTGCGGGTCTACGTGACCGGCGACACCCTCTACGACGAGCGCCTCGGGGAGATCCCCGCCCGCCATCCCGAGATCGACCTGTGCGTCATCCACCTCGGCGGGACCCGCCTCGCCGGGGTCCTTCTCACCATGGACGACGCACAGGGGGTGCGCACGCTCGAGCTCGTGAAGCCCCGCGTCGCCGTGCCGGTGCACTTCGACGACTACGCCATCTTCCGCTCGCCGCTCGAGAAGTTCCTGCGGCGCGCCCGCGACACTGGGCTGTCGACCCGCGTGCGCGAGCTGCGGCGGGGCGAGACGTGGGCCTTCGAGGCGGGGAACGAGGAGGCGGCGTAGCCGACCGGCGCCTCGGGTAGTCGACCTGTTGCGAGCGGAAAGGAAGGAAGGGAACCGCACCGTGACCGACGTCCCACCTGAACCGGGATCGATCATCGAGTTGTTGGAGCGCGACCACCTCGTCGTCCGCGGGATGCTCGGGAGCTTCGACACGACCGCCACCCACGAGTGGGGGGAGGTCTTCCGCCAGCTCGTCGAGTACCTCGTCCGGCACGAGATCGCCGAGGAGGAGGTGGTCTTCCCGGCGCTTCGAGAGGCCCTCCCCGATGCGGCTGCCACCGTCGACGAGTGCGAGGCCGAGCAGCACGAGAGCGAGCGCCTCCTCATCGAGATGGAGCGCACCTCGGTGACCGACCCCTCGTTCCGTGAGATGGTCGGCCGCCTGCGCGACGCCCTCGACGCCCACCTCGCCCGGGAGGACCTCGTCCTCGTCCCGATGCTCCGCTCGCTCGGCTCCTACGAGGACGCCGGCATCGCGTCGCGCTACGAGGTCGCCCGCACGACCGCCCCCGCCCGCCCCGAGGGAGCCGTCGTCCCCGAGCGCCGTCTCACGCGGACGGGGCTCGTCGACCGCCTGCGGGCTGCCGGGCGGCGCCGCTGACCCGGCGCGCAACCCTCTCGACACCTCGTCGTCGCCCGGGTCGTCCACAGTCTGAGGAGATCTCCGGCCAGGCTGTGGATCGTGTCAGCGAGAATGACACCGAGGTGTCGCGACGGTGAACGGCGGGTGACCGTCCGCGCTAGCGCGACAGCGCCCCGGCGGGCCAGCATGGACGGGTGAGCCCTCTCGACGTCCCCCCGACCGAACGCCTCTACCTCGAGGACGCCTACCTCGCCGTGGCGCCCGTCACCGTCGTCGCGCTGGACGGCGCGGGCGGGCGGGTGGCCCTCGACAGGACGCCCTTCTACCCGACCGGCGGCGGGCAGCCGCACGACACCGGGTTCCTCGGCACCACCCGCGTCGTGGAGGTCCGCTCCGAGGGCGAGGCGGTCTGGCACCGCCTCGAGGGAGAGCTGCCGGCCGTCGGCACCGAGCTCGAGGCGCGGATCGACTGGGAGCGTCGCCATCAGCTCATGCGCACCCACACGGCGCTCCACGTCTTGTGCGGGGTCATCTGGAACGAGTACGGCACCGCCGTCACGGGCGGCAACATGGAGCCCCTCTCCGCCCGCATGGACTTCGAGTTCGACCCGCTGCCGGAGGGCTTCGGGTCGGTGGTCGAACGGCGCGTCAACGAGGAGATCGAGGCCGACCGCCCCATCGTCGTGAGCTTCCTCGACCGGGCGGCGGCTGCGGTCGACCCGGCGCTGCTGCGGACCAAGACGAACCTGTTGCCGGAGTACGTCACGCGGGTGCGCGTGGTGGACATCGTCGGGCTCGACAAGCAGGCCGACGGCGGGACGCACGTACGCTCGACGGCCGAGGTCGGCCACGTCCGGGTGGTGAAGACCGAGTCCAAGGGCAAGGGGAACAAGAGGATCCGGATCGCGGTCGAGCCCGCGGTCCCGGCCTGAGGCAGATGGAGCGCTTCTCCTCCTTCGACGGGCTCTCGCTCGCCTATTCGGTGACCGGGGCGGAGGCCGCCGGCGAGGCCGTTCTGCTGCACCACGGCTTCGCCTCGAGCGCCCGGGTGAACTGGGAGCGCCCCGGCGTCGTCGCCGCCCTCGTGGAGGCGGGGCGGCGTGTCGTCGTCTTCGACGCGAGGGGTCACGGCGACTCGGAGGCGCCCCACGACCCCGCCGCCTACGCCGGTGGGGCGATGGCCCGCGACGTCGTGGCGCTCTTCGACCACCTCGGGCTCGAGCGGGTCGACATGGCGGGCTACTCGATGGGCGCCTTCGTCACCATCGAGCTCGCCGGCAAGGCGACGGAGCCCCGCCTGCGCTCGCTCTTCCTCGGCGGGATCGGGACGGCCCAGCTGCTCGGGCAGCGCCCCCCGACCGAGACGATCGCGGCCGCCCTCGAGGCGGAGGACGCCACCTCGGTCGCGGATCCGTCCGGGCGCGCCTTTCGGTACTTCGCCGACGCCACCGGCCAGGACCGCCTCGCCCTGGCGGCCGTCCAGCGGGCGGGGCGCGGGGTGGACCTCGAGCTCCTCGGAGGGATCTCCCAGCCGACGCTCGTCGTGAACGGGCAGTCCGACACGATGGCGGGCGATCCCGCCGACGTGGCGGCGCTCATCCCGGGAGCCCGCGCCCTGTCGGTGCCGGGCGACCACCTCTCGGCTGTCATGAAGCCGGAGTTCCGACAGGCGATGCTCGACTGGGCCCGCCGATGAGGCGCCGCCGCGCCCGCCGCCGACCGCGCCGGGGCGACTCCGGCGACGCCCGAGGGGGCCAGGCGCTCCTGCCGCTCGACTAGCCTTTCCTCCGTGTCGCCGCCGTCCGGGTTCGGCGGCCGGCAGGAGGACTGAGTCGTGCCGGGCATGCAGCCGTTGCAGTTCACGCTGCAGAACTCGTTGACGAGGTGGAACCTGAGCGCGTTCCCGATCGTCGTGACCGCCGTCCTCGTCGCCGTCGCCTTCTGGTACCTGTCGGCCGAGTGGAAGCTCGCCCTGCGGGGCCGCCGCTGGCGCCCGGCGAGGACGGTCTCGTTCCTGGCGGGGCTCGTCGCCACGGACCTCGCCTTCACCTCCTCGGTGGCGGTCTTCGCCATGTCGTACTTCCAGGCCCACGTCGTCCAGCACCTCGTGCTCATGGTCGTGGCCCCGCCGCTGCTCGCCCTCGGGGCTCCCTCGACTCTCCTGCTGCAGACCTCGAGCCGGCGGACAAAGGAGCGGTGGCTGGCCGTGCTGCGCTCGGGGCCCTTCGCGCTGCTCACCCACCCGGTGACGGTCTGGTTCGCCTACTTCGGGGCGATGTTCCTCTTCTTCCTCACGCCGGCCATCAACGTCGCGATGCACCACATGGCCCTCATGGACCTGATCAACGTGGTCTTCCTCCTGAGCGGCACGCTCTACTGGTGGCCCATGGTCGGAGTCGACCCGATCGTCCACTGGAAGATGAGCTACGGCAACCGGCTGATCAACCTGCTGCTCGGCTCGGCCGTCGAGGCCTTCCTCGGCATCGCCATCCTCGCCGCCTCGAAGCCGGTCGCCTCGATGTACACGCTCGCGAGCACCCACTCGGGCGGCGCCCTGCTCTGGATCTCCACCGAGCTGTCCACCCTCGGGGGGTTCTTCCCGATCTTCGTCCAGTGGGCGCGCTCGGAGGAGCGCGCCGGCGCCCGGGCCGACCGCACGGCACCGGCGAGAGCCGCCCAGCTGACGCCCGTCAGGCCGCCCGTCCGCTCCGGCGAGCAGAAGCAGGGGAGCGCAGGCGAGCCCTCGTCGGCCTGGGAGGCCGCCTGGCTGGCCAAGTTCGGCCACTTGCCGGGGGGCACCGTCGCAGAGCCCTCGGCCCGCTCCTGAGATCCGCCTCGGCTGCCGAGGCGGCGGGCTCGGGCGGACCCCTCGGCCGGTCGACCGCCAGGGCCCGCCTCGCGGCGACGGTCGTCCAGTTCGGGTCCTTCGTCGTCATCCTCGGGATCCCCGACGGCCTCCTCGGCGTCCTCTGGCCGACCATGCGCCGGGGGCTCCACCGTCCGCTGGCGGACCTCGGCCTGCTCGTCGCCTCGGGCACCGTGCTGTACCTCGTCGGCGGGCTCGTCGGCGACCGGGTGCGCCACGCTCTCGGGCTGAGGGGAACGCTGTGGTGGGCGACGCTGTCCGGGCTCGGCGCGCTCCTCGGCTGGGCGCTCGCCCCGGGCTGGTGGGTGATCCTCGCCGCCCTCGCCCTCCTCGGCCTCGTGAAGGGGGTCCTCGACTCGGTCCTGAACGCCGTCGCAGCGATCGACGGGGGGACGCGCCGGCTCGGCTTCCTCCACGCGAGCTGGGCGATCGGCGGCACCCTCGGCCCGGTCCTCGTCGCCACGCTGGCGGCCGGCGGCCAGTGGCGCGAGGCAGTGGCGGTGGTCGCCGCCGCCTCGGCGGTCCTCGTCCCGATGGCGGCGCTCTCGGGGGAGGAGGCACCGTCGCGTCCCGGTCCGGGGGCGACGCGACGGCGAGCCACGGCGGGGCGCCGCTGGCAGGGACTGGCGGCCACGACGCTGGCGTTCGGCCTCTACACCGCCGCCGAGGCCGGTCCGGTCTCCTGGGGCACCACGTACCTCGTGAGTGACCGCCGCCTCCCCACGGCCTCTGCTGCGGTCGCCATGGCGGTCTTCTGGGCGGCGCTCACGCTCGGTCGCCTCGGTCTCGCCCTGTTCCCACGCGTCCGGCCGGGCGTCCTGCTCGAGGTGAGCTGTCTCGCCTTCGTCGCCGGGATGGCGATGTTCTGGCTGCTTCCGGGCGAGCTCGCCGTCCTCGGCCTCCCTGTCGCCGGGCTCGGCTCGGCCACCATCTTCCCCCTGTACGTCGCGCTCACCCCGGAGCGACTCGGCGAGGAGGTGACGGGCCGGGCGGTCGGTTACTCGATCGCGGCGGCGGCCGCCGGCGGGCCCGTCGCCGTCGCCCTGTTCGGCCTGTTGGCGGCCCATCTCGGCACCGCCGTGCTCGGACCCTGCCTCTTCCTCGCAGCCGTGGCGATGTACGCAGGCCACCGTCTGCTCGCCGCTGCCGTGGGCCGCCCGGCCGTCTCGGCACCGCCGGCCTGAGCCCACCGGGCCCCGTCGGTAGGCTCGCCCCGGTGCCGCAGCCCCCGCAGCCGAGCGAGCGCACCCCGCCCCGGCGGCGGGTGGTCATCCTCGGAGCCGGCTTCGCCGGTCTCGCTG
>JAKACF010000246.1 GCA_021821585.1 Actinomycetes bacterium | reverse complement strand
CCTCGGGGTGCTGAAGCCGGGGCTGTACGCCATGCAGGTGCGCGCCCTCATGGAGGCCGCCGTCACGCGGGCGAGGGCAGGCGGCCACCCGGTCGTCGAGGTGATGATCCCGCTGACGGTCTCGCGCGAGGAGCTGGCGCTCGCCCGCTCCTGGGTGGAGGAGGCGATCGCCGAGGCGGGCGAGACCGACGCCGCCGGGAGGATCGAGGTCGCCATCGGGACGATGATCGAGACGCCGAGGGCGGCCCTCGTCGCAGGCGAGATCGCCGAGGTGGCCGACTTCTTCTCCTTCGGCACGAACGACCTCACCCAGATGACCTTCGGGTTCAGCCGTGACGACGTCGAGGGGCGGATGATGAACGCCTACCTCGAAAAGGGCCTCCTTCCCGCCAACCCTTTCGAGAACGTCGACCCGGACGGCGTCGGCCGCCTCGTCGCCATGGCCGTCGAAGCGGGGCGGGCCGCCAGGCCAGGGCTGCCCTGCGGCGTCTGCGGCGAGCACGGAGGGGACCCGCAGTCGATCGAGGTCTTCTACCGGGCCGGCGTGGACTACGTGAGCTGCTCGCCCTTCCGGGTGCCGATCGCCCGGCTGGCCGCCGCCCAGTCGGTGCTCGCCGGCGGCTGACCCGGTGGCCCTCTCGTTCGGGGTCTACCTGCCGGCCTTCGGCGAGCTGGCCGAGCCGACGCGCCTGGTCGAGCTCGCCCGGATCGCCGAGGGGACCGGCTTCGACGGGTTCTTCATCTGGGACGAGCTCGTCTCCGAGCCGGGCATGGCCGTCGCCGACCCCTTCGTCGCCCTGGCGGGGGTGGCGGCGGCGACCACGAGGCTGCGCCTCGGCGCCCTCGTCACCCCGCTCGCCCGCAGGCGGCCGTGGGTCTTCGCCCGCCAGACGGCCACCCTCGACCGCCTCTCGGGCGGCCGCCTCACGGTCGGGATCGGCCTCGGCGACGACGAGTCCGGAGACTTCAGCGCCTTCTCCGGCGAGGTGGTCGAGCAGAAGCTGCGCGCCGAGCGCCTGGACGAGTCCCTCGAGCTCTGCCGCCAGCTCTGGTCCCGCAGCGAGGTGGACTTCGACGGCGAGCACCTCTCCGCCCACGTGCCCGCCTTCCTGCCCGGGCCCCTGCAGGACCCGCTGCCGGTCTGGGCCGCCTGTCTCTGGCCGCACCGCCGCCCGCTCGAGCGGGCGGCGCGCTGCGAGGGCTGCTTCCCGCTCTTCGAGGAGGGGGGTGGACCGCCGCTCCTCCCGCGCCCGGAGGACCTCGCCACCGTCCGCCGGGAGCTGCTCGCTCGGGGAGCGCGTCCCGACATCGACCTCGTCTGCCGGGGGGCGACCGGCCTCATCGCCGCCGGCGAGCTCGGCCCCGGCCTGGCGGCCCTCGAGGAGGTCGGGATGACCTGGTGGCTCGACTCCTACGCCCCCGGGGAGTCCTTCGCCGAGGTCGCCGACTGCCTGAGAAAGGGACCACCCGCCGCCGGCTGAGGACCCCCGCCCGCACGGCGGGCCGGGCTACGGTACCGTCGCACGGTGGCGATCCCCGACGAGGACGTGATGGCGGTCCGCCAGGCGACCGACCTCGTCGCCCTCGTCGGCGAGTACACCTCCTTGAAGCGGGTCGGCCGGCGCTTTGTCGGGCTGTGCCCCTTCCACTCGGAGAAGTCCGGCTCCTTCAGCGTGAACGCCGAGGCGGGTCTCTACTACTGCTTCGGCTGCCAGGCCTCGGGCGACTCGATCACCTTCCTCAGGGCGATCGAAGGCTGCAGCTTCGTCGAGGCGGTCGAGCGGCTCGGAGCACGGGCCGGGATCGCCGTCCGCAACGAGGCCTCCGGCCGCGACCGGGAGGCGAGGGACCGCCGAGACGCCCTCTACGAGGCGATGGAGCGGGCCGTCGCCTACTACCACGAGCGGCTCCTGTCCGGCCCCGACGCCGCCCGGGCCCGCCAGTACCTGCGCTCGAGGGGGCTCGACGGCGAGATCGTCCGCCGCTTCCGCCTCGGCTGGGCGCCCGAGGGCGGCAACCACCTCGTGCGGAACGTGAAGGCGCCGACCGCGGCGCTCACCGGGGCCGGCCTCGTCGTCCAGGGCAACTACGGCCCCCGCGACGCCTTCAGGGGACGGGTCGTCTTCCCGATCTTCCAGCCCGACGGCAAGGCGGTGGCGCTCGGCGCCCGGCTCGTCCCGGGCATCGGCGACGGGAGCGGGCCGAAGTACCGCAACTCCCCCGAGACGCCGATCTACCAGAAGCGCTCCACGCTCTACGCCTTGAACCTCGCCCGCCAGGCGGTCGTCCAGACGGGGGAGGTGATCGTCTGCGAGGGCTACACCGACGTCATCGGGTTCTTCCGGGTGGGCCTCCCCCGCGCTGTCGCCACCTGCGGGACCGCCCTCACCGAGGACCACTTCAAGCTGCTCGCCCGCTTCGGCCGCCGGATCGTGCTCGCCTTCGACGCCGACGGTGCCGGCCAGTCGGCCGCCGCCCGCTTCTACGAATGGGAGCGGCGCCATGAGATCGAGGTGCGCGTGGCCGACCTGCCGGCGGGGCGCGACCCCGGCGACCTCGCGTCCGAGGATCCCGAGGCGCTCCGGGCCGCGGTCGAGGGGGCGAAGACCTACCTCGAGTTCCGTCTCGCCCGCGTGCTCGGCGGGGAGGACCTGCGCCACCCCGAGACGAGGGCGAAGGCGGCCGAGGCGGCGATCGCCGTCATCGCCGAGCACCCCCACGAGCTCGTCCGGGACCAGTACCTCATGCAGGTGGCCGACCGCACCCGGATCGACGTCGAGACCCTGCGCCCTCGGCTCGCCGCCGCCGTCGCCGGCCAGTCGACAAGGGGCCGGGCACGCGTGGAGGAGCCGCCGGCACGCGACGAGCCGCCCGAGGAGGCCGACGGCGAGGGCGACGGCCCACCGGTGAACAGGCGCAGCGCGGCGTCCCGGCGCAGGCCGAGCGCAGGAGAGCGGGCCAGGCGGGACGCCCTCGCCCTCGCCATCCACGAGCCGGCCGCCCTGGCGGGCCGGATCGACGCCTCCCTCTTCCCCGACCCCGTCCACCTCGACGCCTTCACCTCGCTCGCCTCCTCGACGAGCCTGCACGAGGCCATCGAGCGCTCCTCGGACGAGGTGGGACGCCTGCTCGTCGAGCTCGCCAACTCCGAGCCGCCGGCGAGCGCCGACCAGGTCGTCGTCGCCCTGGTGCGTGCGGCGACGCTCGAGGCGCTCACCGAGCTGCAGGCGGACGCCCGCAGCGCCCAGGCGGAGGGCGACGAGCAGCGCCTCATGGCGGCTGCGCCCGTCATCTCCTGGCTCAAGTCCGAGTTGGAGCTCTTCGGGGAGGTCGGCGCCGGAGAGCACCCTCCTCGCGCCGTGACCGACGCGGCGGATCGGTTGGTAGCGTGGTTGACAGCACGCCAAGGGGAGGGCTCATGAGCACCGTCGAACCGGCTTCGGAAGGCCTGCGGCTCCTGCGTGCCGACAGCGAGAAGCGCAGGACGCGACTGGCGAACGCCCTCGCTGCCGCCGCCGAGCACCACGCCACCGGCGGATCGGGCACCGATCCGGTCCGGGCCTACCTGCGCGAGATCGGCCGGGTGTCGCTGCTCAGCCCGGAGCTCGAGGTGCTGTGCGCGAAGCAGATCGAAGCGGGCGTCGAAGCCCAGGCGATGTACGACTCATGGGTCGCCGAGGGGATCTACGACACGGTGCCCGTCAAAGAGCGCCGCCAGATCGCCCAGGCGATCGAGGACGGCCAGGAGGCGAAGGAGCTCCTCATCGAGGCGAACCTCCGCCTCGTCGTCTCCATCGCCAAGCGCTACCGCAACCGCGGCATGGCCTTCCTCGACCTCATCCAGGAGGGCAACCTCGGGCTCATGCGGGCGGTCGAGAAGTTCGACTACCAGAGGGGCTTCAAGTTCTCGACCTACGCCACCTGGTGGATCCGCCAGGCGATCACGCGGGCGGTCGCCGACCAGGCGAGGACCATCCGCATCCCGGTCCACATGGTCGAGACGATCAACAAGGTCATGCGCACCCACCGCCAGCTCGCCCAGGAGCTCGGCAGGGAGCCGACCGTCGAGGAGATCGCGACCCGGGTGCAGCTGCCGACCGAGCGGGTCCGCGAGCTCCAGCGGATCGGGCAGGACACCATCTCGATCGACCAGCCGATCGGCGACGAGGAGGACTTCAGCCTCTCTGACCTGATCGAGGACCAGTCGGCCGAGGTCCCGGCGGATGCGGCCACGCGGATGCTGCTCAACGAGGCCGTGAAGCGGGCGCTCGGCGAGCTCACCGAGCGGGAGCAGGAGGTCGTGAAGCTGCGTTTCGGCCTCGACGATGGCCGGGTCCGCACCCTCGAAGAGGTGGGCCAGCACTTCGGGGTGACCCGCGAACGGATCCGTCAGATCGAGATGAAGACGCTGGCCAAGCTGCGCCACCCGATGGTCTCCCGCCCGCTGCGGGAG
>JAKACF010000245.1 GCA_021821585.1 Actinomycetes bacterium | reverse complement strand
TCGGCGGCGCGCTCAGCCAGACGATCCTCATCCGGCCCGAGTCGAGCGGGAACGTCGTCACCGCCCCGCACCGCAAGACCTGGGGGCCGGCCGGCTACCTCGCCTTCTCGAAGGTGTGCACGCACGCCGGCTGCCCGGTCGCCCTCTACGAGAAGGCCGTCGGCGAGCTGCTCTGCCCGTGCCACCAGTCGGTCTTCAAGGTCGGCCCCGGTGAGCCGGCGACGAACGTCTTCGGGCCGGCGCCGCGGCCGCTCCCGCAGCTGCCGCTGTACGTCGACAAGAACGGCTACCTCCGGGCACAGGCCGGCTACGACGAGCCGGTCGGCCCGGGCTTCTGGGAGCGAGGCGCGCCCAAGTGATCGACTCCCTCTTCAACTGGGTCGACGACCGGCTGAACATCTCGGGGTCGAGCCGGAAGCTGCTCAACAAGATCTTCCCGGACCACTGGTCCTTCATGCTCGGCGAGATCGCCCTCTACTCCTTCGTCGTCCTGCTGGCGACCGGCGTCTTCCTCACCTTGTACTTCGTGCCCTCCCAGCACGACATCGTCTACCGGGGCTCCTACCTGCCCCTCGACGGCCAGAAGGTGTCGGAGGCCTACGCCTCCACGATCGACCTGACCTTCAAGGTCCGCGCCGGTCTGCTCATGCGCCAGATGCACCACTGGGCAGCCAACATCTTCGTCGGCTCGATCGTCGTGCACATGGTCCGGATCTTCTTCACCGGCGGGTTCCGCCGTCCGAGGGAGTTCAACTGGATCATCGGCGTCAACCTTTTGATCCTGGCCATCTTCAACGGTTTCCTCGGCTATTCCCTACCCGACGACCTGGTCTCGGGAACGGGCATCCGGATCGCCTTCTCGATCCTCGAGTCGGTCCCCGTCGTCGGGAGCTACCTCGCCACCTTCCTCTTCGGCGGCAACTTCCCGGGCACGGCGATCATCCCCCGCTTCTTCATCATCCACGTCCTCATCCTGCCGGCGATCATCGCCGCCCTCATCGGGGCGCACCTGGGCCTGCTCGTGAAGCAGAAGCACACCCAGTTCGCCGGCTCGGGGGCGACCGAGAAGAACGTCGTCGGCGCCCCGATGTGGCCGGTCTTCCTCGCCAAGACCCAGGGCTTCCTCTTCCTCGTCGCCGGCGTGACCGCGCTCCTCGGTGCCTTCGTCCAGATCAACCCGATCTGGCAGTACGGCCCGTACGTCCCCTACCACGTGAGCTACGCCGTCCAGCCCGACTGGTACATGGGCTGGCTGGACGGGGCGCTGCGTGTCATGCCGAGCTGGGAGACGGTCTTTCCCGGCCACATGATCCCGAACGCCTTCTACCCAGGCGTGCTGCTCCCGGGCATCACCTTCACCGTCCTCATGCTCTGGCCGATGATCGAGGCGAGGGTGACAGGCGACACCCGTGAGCACCACATCCTCGAGGAGCCGCGCAACAACCCGATGCGGACGGCGATCGGCGCCTCGGTGCTCGCCTTCTACTTCGTGCTGTTCGGGGCGAGTGCCACCGACGTCCTCGCCAACTACCTGAACGTCTCGCTCAACACCGTGCTCGTCACCTTCCGGGCGCTCGTCATCTTCGTCCCGATCGTGGTCTTCCCGATCACCTACAAGATCTGCATCGAGCTGCAGCACCAGCACCGGCCGACGAAGACCAAGCGGCACAACGTCGTCATCCGCTCCGCCGAGGGCGGCTACTCGACGGTCGAGGTGAAGCCGCGGCCGGGCGACGTGAGGGAGGTCCTCCCGCCGCTCCCGGTCGACGCCATGATCGTGGTCCGCAAGAACGGCCACGCCGAGGTGGCGGCCGACGGCGGGCCGGTGCGCAACGGGGTGAGGTCCGGGCGGGGGATCTTCAAGATCCCGCGCACCTACCGCTAACGCGCCCGAGCGGCCGGGCGGGGTTCGGCCCCGACGCGGGCCGTGCAGCGGTGAGCACCGTCGAAGGACGAGCCCGACCCGGCGCCGACCTCTCCACGTACCCGCGGCGCGCGCAGGCGGCCGCATAGCCGAGTCGGAAGGGCCGGCTCCGAGATCCCGTGCGGCGTGGCCGCTGATCGTGTTGGTGCTGGCGGATCTTTCACCGGACCACGTCCAAGCGCCCCGAGGTGTTCGTCGCCCCTACGCAGGTCGGACCGGTCGTCGAGGGCCGGTTCAGGTGAGGAACGCTTGGACGCGCTTCCAGAAGAGCTCGGTACTCGCCTCGTCGTAATCCGGCAGCGTCGAATCGGTGAAGAGGTGCCCGGCCCCGGGGTACGCGGTGTACACCTCCAAAGGCGCGCCCGAGCTGCGCACGCTGTCGATCACTGATCCGAGCCATTCGTCGTTGCGGAACGGATCATCAGCCGCGTAGTGGATCTGCGCTGCGGTCTGCGCCGGCCAGGCGCCGGCGCCCATCATCGCCAACGGGAGCGTCCCGGAGCCGAGGACGGCCTTGGTGACCGCGCGGCGGGTCGCGACGTACTCGGCCATACCGGACCCATTCGAGAAGCCGAGGACGGCGAAACCGTCGGGCAGATCAGCGACACCGTCGACGGCGGCTTGCATGAGTGCCGGGAACCCGACCTTGTTGACGTAATCGGCGGCGCTTGGGTAGTCGTCGAAGCGGCGGGAGTCGCCGTAGTAGTCGACGATATAGGGATCGTGGCCCGCGTCACTCAACCGGCGCGCCGCGTCCCGCACCCCTTCCCGGACCCCGAGAGCGGAATGGAAGATCGCGATCGTCGCCATCGCTCGCCTACGTCCCTCGCCGTGCAAGAAAGGATACTGGTGCTGGTGACGAGGCGACGATCGACAGGAGCGGGCAGGTGATGAGCCGGGGCCAAGCGGGACGAGCTCGAGCAAAGGGTGACGGCCCGCCTCGGTCTCGTCCGCTCCGGCGCCTCTCGGACCGCGTAGGCGCAGGTTGACACGGCGCTGCTCGACTCGATCGTGGTCAGATGAGGAGGAGGTCTCACCCCGCGAAAACCGGAAGAGACGCAAGCTCGGCTTCTCTGTCCTCCGGACAGGGCGCGGAGGCGACCGGCTGGGCCGGCGGCGCTGGTCGGAGCCCAGGAGGGGAATTGAACCCCTATCAACCGCTTACAAGGCGGACGCTCTGCCGTTGAGCTACCCGGGCCTGCGTCACCGCAGCGACGTCAGCCTAAGTCCAGCCGGCCCGACGGGCGAGCCGGCTGGCGCGGAGCGTCAGCTCTCTGCGGGCCTGCGCCAGAGGGAGCGGGCCGGGACCTTGTCGAGATCGCAGCGGTGGGCGTACTTCTCGGCGATCTCGGTGACCTCCTTCAAGAGGCCCTCGGCGAGCGTGATCGGCTCGAGGCCGAGGCTCAGGAGCTGACGGTTCTCGACGTACAGCTCGTTCTCCGCGTCCTCGTTGCGCGGGTTGTCCACGTGGTCGATCTCGGCGCCCGTGATCTCGGCGACGATCTTGGCGAGGTCGCGCACCCGGTGGGTCTCGGTCATCTGGTTGAGGATCCGCACCCGCTCGCCCCGCTCGGGCGGCGTCGAGATGGCGAGCTCGATGCAGCGGACGGTGTCCTGGATGTTGATGAACGCCCGGGTCTGGCCGCCCGTGCCGTGGACGGTGAGCGGGTAGTGGACCGCCGCCTGCATGAGGAACCGGTTGAGGACCGTGCCGTAGTCGCCGTCGTAGTCGAAGCGGTTGATGAGGCGCTCGTCGAGGACGGTCTGCTCGGTCTGGGTCCCCCAGACGATCCCCTGGTGGAGGTCGGTGACCCGGATCTTGTCGTTCTTCGCGTAGTAGGCGAAGAGCAGCTGGTCCTGGGTCTTGGTCATGTGGTAGATGCTGCCCGGGTTCGGCGGGTAGAGGATCTCCTGCTCGATCGTCTTGCCCTCGTCCGTCTCGAGCTTGACCTTGAGGTAGCCCTCGGGGATCTTCATCCCGGCGGTGCCGTAGCCGTAGACGCCCATCGTCCCGAGGTGGACGACGTGGATGTCGAGGCCCGACTCGACGATGGCGGCGAGCAGGTTGTTCGTGGCGTTCAGGTTGTTCGAGACCGTGTAGCGCTTGTGCCACGAGCTCTTCATCGAGTACGGCGCGGCCCGCTGCTCGGCGAAGTGGACGACCACGTCGGGCCGCCACTCGCGCAGCACCGAGAGCAGCCGGTGGTAGTGCTCGGCGACGTCGAAGCGGAGGAACTCGATCTCCTTGCCGGAGAGCTCCTGCCAGGCCTTGAGACGGGTGCTCATGGGCTGGATCGGGGTGAGGGAGTTCACCTCGAGCTCGTTGTCGATGTTGCGCCGCGAGAGGTTGTCCACGATCACCACTTCGTGTCCCTTGTCGGACAGGTGCAACGAGGTGGGCCATCCGCAGAAGCCGTCCCCGCCGAGGACCAGTACACGCATTGCCGCAGACTCCTTCCGGCGAAAGTTCGACGGGCTCATCACGAGCCGCCGAGAGCCTAGTGCCTCGCCCTCGGAAGAGCCATCCTCGCAGCCC
>JAKACF010000244.1 GCA_021821585.1 Actinomycetes bacterium | reverse complement strand
GCCTCGCCGAGGCGGTCATCTTCCTCGGTCCCCGCACCCATCAGCAGGTGGCCGAGGAGTACCGCAGGGCCGATGTCTTCGTGCAGGCGAGCGTCGTCCTTGCCGACGGAGACCGCGACGGCATCCCCAACTCGCTCCTCGAGGCGATGGCGAGCGGGGTGCCGGTCGTGGCGAGCAGCGTCTCGGGGATCCCCGAGGCGGTGGACGACGAGGTGAGCGGCCTCCTCGTGCCGCCGGGCGACCCGGTCGCCCTCGCCCGGGCGCTCTCGCGGCTCGCCGAGGACCGCCAGCTCGCGGCGGCGCTCGCTGCCGGCGCCCGCAGTGCCGTCGTCGAGCGCTTCGACCGGCAGACACTGGCCGAGCAACTCGCCCGGCGCTTCTGGCCGGGCGAGCCCGTGCCTGCCCGGGCCGGAGTCGTGGCGTGAGGCCTCCCACCGGGCGCCACCACCGCCGGCCACCGGCTCGGGCCGAGAGCGGGCGCAGACGGCGCCGGCGCGCCGGAGGGTCCACCGCTCCGAACGCCGTCGTGATGTTCGCCTCCTACCTCCGCCCTGTGAAGGGGCTGCTCGGGGCAGGGCTGGCCGCCAGCCTCCTGCAGGCGGTTCTGCAATGGGTGGCTCCGTGGCCGCTCAAGGTGGTCTTCGACTCCGTGCTCGCCCACCACCGGGTCCCGGCGTTGTTCGCCTGGCTGCCCGTCGGCACCCAGGCGATGCTCTGGGGCCTCACGATCGTCACGGTCGGGATCGCCGTCGCCCTCGGCGTCGCCAACTACCTCTCCAACCGCTGGGTCGCCCAGGCCGGCCAGCGTGTCGTGTCGGCCATCAGGGCCGACCTGTTCGGGCACCTCCAGCGCCAGTCGCTCGCCTTCCACCAACGGCGGCAGACCGGTGACCTCATGAGCCGGCTCGACGGCGACACCCAGGACATCCAGAACCTGACCGTCGACGTCCTGCCCACCCTGCTCAACAACGTCGTGACCGTGATCGGCTTCGTGGTCATCATGCTGGCGGTCAACGTCTTCCTCGGTGCCATCAGCCTGCTCATGGTCCCCGTGATGTTCTTCCTCGTGCGTCACTACATGGGCCGGATCAAGCATGCCCAGCGGCACGCGTTGCGTGCCCAGGGTGATTCGGCAGGGGTCGCGCAGGAGGTGCTCTCCTCGATGCTCGTCGTGCAGGCCTTCGGGGGCGAGGCGCGCGAGACCGAGCGCTTCGGCAGGGCGAACGACCGGCAGCTCGACGCCAGCCTGAAGGCGGTGGTGCTGCAGTCGGCCCTGACGCCGCTCGTCGCGCTGACCATGGCCGCCACCACGGCTGCCGTCATCTTCCTCGGCGCCGAGTCGGCCCTCTCCCACCATCTCACCCCCGGCGACCTTCTCGTCTTCTCCGCCTACCTGCGGGGCATGTACACACCCGTCCGTCAGCTCGCCAAGCTCGGAGGGGTGGCCGGCCGCGGGCAGGCCGCCGCCGAACGGGTGGCCGAGATGCTGCAGACCGACGAGGCCCTCCCCGAGGGGCCGCACCCACGCCGCCTGCAGCGGGCGAGCGGCGAGCTCGTCCTGGACGGAGTCGGGTTCTCCTATCCCGGGCGGCCTGCGGTGCTGCGGGGCGTCGATCTCGAGGTCGCGGCCGGCACGAGACAGGCGCTGGTGGGCCACTCGGGATCCGGCAAGACGACCATCCTGCGGCTGATCGCGAGGCTCATGGACCCGACCGAGGGCACCGTGTTCCTCGACGGCGTCGACGCCCGCCGGATCGAGCTCGCAGACCTGCGACGCCAGATCGCCCTCGTGCCACAGGAGCCGTACGTCTTCCGGGCCACGGTCTGGGAGAACATCGCCTACGGCCAGAGCCGCCCGTCACGAGCGGCCGCCATCGCGGCGGCACAGGCGGCCGGCGTCCACGACGTCATCGCCGGGCTGCCCGGCGGCTACGACGGGATGGTCGCCGAGCGCGGAGCCTCCCTCTCGGGCGGCCAACGCCAGTGCATCGCACTTGCCCGCGCCGTCGGCCGTGACGCCCCGGTGCTGATACTCGACGAGCCCACCACCGGGCTCGATGCCGAGGTCGAAGCGGTCCTCCTCGGGGCTCTCGAGCAGGTGAGCGCCGGGCGGACCACGGTCATGGTCAGCCACCAGCTGAGCGCCGTGCGCGACGCCGACCAGATCGCGGTGCTCGAGAGGGGCCGGATCACCGAGTGCGGGACCCACGAGCAACTGACGGGGACCGGCCAGACCTACGCCCGTCTCGAGGCCCTCAGCTCCCGCCGGACACCGACCTCGGCCGCCGCGGCCGCCCTCTGACCCACCCAACAGGAGAACCACCATGCAACACCCCCGTCCCACTCCGAAGCGCCGCGCCGACATCTGCGTGGTCGGCGCCGGCTACGTCGGCCTCACGGCGGCGGCGTGCTTCGCCGCCCTCGGACACCGGGTCCGCTGCGTCGAGCACGACGAGGACCGCCTCGCGACGCTGCGGCGAGGCGAGAGCCCCATCTACGAGCCGGGCCTCGACGCCCTCATCGAGGAAGGGATGAGCTCGGGCCGCCTCAGCTTCACCGGTGCGATCGACGACGCGGTGCCGGACGCCGACGTCGCCTTCCTCTGCGTCGGCACGCCTCCCCGGGCCGACGGCCATCCGGACCTGCGCCAGCTGGCGGCGGCGGCTGGACAGGTGGCGGCGGCCGCAACCGGCGACCTCGTGGTCGCCGTCAAGAGCACGGTCCCACCGGGGACCTGCGAAGCCATGCAGCTCCTGAGCGAGGAGGCCGCCGGCCCCGGCGTCCGCATCTCGGTCGCCTCGAACCCCGAGTTCCTCCGCGAGAGCCAGGCCGTGAGCGACTTCTTCCACCCCGACCGGGTCGTGGTCGGAGCCGACGACGAGGCGACCGGAAGCTCGGTGGCCTCTCTCTACCCGTCCGAGTGGCCGATGCTCCGCTGCGACCGGCGCAGCTCCGAGCTGATCAAGTACGCCTCGAACACCTTCCTCGCCGTGAAGATCTCCTTTGCCAACGAGGTCGCCGGCCTGTGCGAGCACGTCGGGGCCGACGCGGCCTCGGTTCTCGCCGGCGTGGGCATGGACCAGCGCATCGGTCCCAGCTTCCTCGGCCACGGTCCGGGGTTCGGCGGCTCCTGCCTCACCAAGGACGTGAGCGGGCTCGTCGCCACGGGCGCGGCGCTCGGCTTCTCCACCCCGGTGGCCCAGGCGGCGCTCGACATCAACACCTGGGCCCGGGGACGAGTGGTCGACCAGCTCGCCACCTCGCTCGGGTCGCTCGCCGGTACGCGGATCGCCGTCCTCGGTCTGGCGTTCAAGCCGGGCACCGACGACGTCCGCGACTCCCCGGCGGTCACGATCGTGGAGCGGCTGCTGGCCCGAGGTGCCAGCGTCTCGACCTTCGACCCGGTCGCCGACCCGGCCGCGATCCGTCATCTGAAGCAGCCCGACGCCTACCGTGCGGTGTCGGACGCCGACGCGGTCGTGATCGCCACCGCCTGGCCGGAGTTTGCCCTCCTCGACGTCGTCCGGCTGCACTCCGCCATGCGGGGACGTGTCGTCGTGGACACGGTCGGCGTGCTCGACCCGGCCGCGGCGGCGAGAGTGGGGCTCGACGTCATCATCCCCGGCAGGAGCACACCGGACACCTTCCACCCGGTGGTGGTGTCGCCTCTCGAGTGGGCACTCGACGCCGTGCTGGCGTGAGCGTGCTCGTCCTCGTCCGCCACGGCGAGACCGAGTGGGGCCGCCTCCGTCTCTTCACCGGGTGGAGCAACCCGCCGCTCAGCCTCCGGGGCGAGATGCAGGCCCGCCAGGCCGGAACCGGCCTGGCGGGCCTGGTGGCCATCGACCGCGTCTACACCAGCCTGCTCCAGCGGGCGAGCGAGACCGCCTCGATCCTGCTGGCGGTCGCCGGGGCGGCGGCGCCTGTCGAGGCCGACTGGCGGCTCAACGAGAGGCACCTCGGCCTCCTCGAAGGGCTGAGCAAGGAGGAGGTCAGGGCGACCTGGGGCAACGAGAAGCGGAAGATCTGGCGCGACGACGACGGGGCTCGACCTCCGGTCGTTCCGGGCGACGACCTGCGACACCCGCGCCACGACCCCCGCTACCGCCATGTGGCCGCCCACCTGCTGCCCGGCGCCGAGCGGGGCAGCGAGACGACAGAGCGGGTCCTCGAGGTCTGGCACGAGCGGATCGCCCCCGACGTCCTCGCCGGCCGCGGCGTCGTGGTGGTGAGCCACCTCGGTCCCCTTCGTGTCCTCGCCCGCCACCTGTCGTCCGGGGGCACGGACGAGGCGCCGGCAACGTGGCCGAACGGAGCGGTGCGCCTGTACGAGATCGCACCCGATCTGGCGGCCGCGCAGGCGGCGGCCGCCATCCGGACGCCGCCGACGGCGCGGTACCCTACAGGGGTATGACCTACGCGACCCGGCGGGTGGCGAGGCGGTGGGGTCGCTTCGGGATCAC
>JAKACF010000243.1 GCA_021821585.1 Actinomycetes bacterium | reverse complement strand
CAAGGGACTCGTCATCGATGCGTACGTGCGCGTGTCCGCGCTCGGGATCGAGGTCCTGACGGTGGACGCGCGGGTGGTGGTGGCGAGCGTCGACACCTACCTCCGGTTCGCCGAGGCGGTCAATCGGTTGGACCTCACGACCACCGAGACCCAGGGCATCAAGGGGCTGAGCAGGGACCTGAGCGAAGGGGCGAGCGAAGGAAAGGCGGAGGGCGTCATGAGCGGGGCGCGCAGGGGCCTGCACGAAGGTCGCGGAGAAGACGGCGACGGCAACGCCAGCGGGCGCCGCTCCCGGGAGCGAGCGGGTTCGAGGCGGTAGGCGACGTGGCCGTCTACCTCTACGGCGTGGGACACCGGTCGCTCTCTCCGCCCGAAGACGTCGCGGGCGTCTCGCCGTCGGCGGGTGGGTTCCGCGTGGTGATCGACGGCGAGCTCGCCGCGCTGGTCACCGACCTCGCAGACGACCGCTCAGGCTCGCGACCGATGGCGACCACCGGCAACCTCGCCGCCCACGAGCAGGTCGTCGACGCGGTCGCCGGCCGCCAGAGCTTCGTCCCCGCCCGCTTCGGCGTGGTCGCCGAGAGCGACACCGACCTCGTCGCCGAGCTCTTGCAAGCGAAGCGTTCCATGCTCACGAGGACCCTCGAGCGGCTGTCGGGTCGCGTCGAGCTCCGCCTCACTGTCGAGTTCGAGGGCGACGAGCTCCTCCGGGAGGCGCTCGCCCACAGCCCTCGACTCGAGAAACTTCGTCGCCGCGTCCAGGGACGGCCGGCTGCCGCGACCTACTACGACCGCATCGCACTCGGCGAGGCGGCGAGAGAAGAAGTGCTGCGCCTCCAGCAGCGCGAGCTGCACGCCCTCGGCGCGCGCCTCGCATCCGTGGTGGCCGACCAGCGCCTGCTGACGGGTCCCGACGGGGCGAGCGCCCGGTTGGCCTACCTCGTCGACGCGGAGGGTCTCGAGCGCTTCGACGACGAGCTCGAGGCGTACGCAGCGGATCACGAGGGGCAGCTCCGCCTGGAGCTGCTCGGCCCGCTCGCGCCGTGGGACTTCGCGGACCTCGCCGACGACCCGGGGGCCCAACCCGCCCCAGCAGGTCGAGCACGCCGGCGAGGCCGGCGCCTTGAAGGACAGGGAGCCCGGTAGCCATGGGCATCTTCGGCAAGGTGCTCCTCGCTCCGTTCGCGCCCGTCGCCGGGGTCGTATGGCTCGCAGAGCGGCTCGAAGAGCAAGCAGCCGCCATCTACTACAGCCCCGAGACCGTGAGGGCCGAGCTCGACGACGTCCATGCAGCGCACGCCCGGGGCGAGATCACCGACGAAGCACGCGACGCGATGGAGGAATCGCTCCTCGCCCGGCTCCTGGAGGGACGAGATGGCTGAAGGAACCCGCCGCGTGGACGACGAGCAGGACCACGAGCAGGACCACGAGCAGGACCACGACGGGCGCCGGTCCATGGCGTCGATCATCGCGAGAGCACGTGACGACTTCGAAGGCCTCCTCGGCCAGCCCGTCGAACGGGTGGCCGCAGCGACCCGCGAGGACGGTGGCTGGCGGTTGACGCTCGACGTCGTCGAGCTCGCCAGGGTCCCCGACTCGACGAGCGTGCTCGGCTCCTACGACGTCTCGGTCGACGGCCGCGGCGAGATCCTCGAGTACGAGCGAGTCCGCCGCTACTCCCGGAACCGCACCGACGAGGAGGAGTCGTGACGTCCGACACGTTCGCCGGCTATCCGGCCGGTCGCTCGAACGGCGCGGTCACGCGGAGCGACACGACCAACCTCGCTGACATCCTCGAGCGCGTGCTCGACAAGGGTGTCGTGATCGCCGGCGACATCGTCGTGAGCCTCGTGGACGTGGAGCTGCTCACCATCAGGCTCCGGCTCCTCATCGCATCGGTCGACAAGGCGAAGGAGATGGGCATCAACTGGTGGGAGTCCGATCCGTGGCTCACCACGGGCAAGGACCGCGACCACTCCCCCGCCGCCGAGCTCTCCGAGCGTCTCGAACGGCTCGAGTCGACGGTGGAGCGGATGGCCGGGGCGCTCGAAGGGCGGGCACGCAGGTGACCCGTCTCGAGACCCAGCCGGCGACGGTCCCCTCCGGCGCCCCGGACGCCATGGCGTCGGGGGGTGCCGAGCGGTACCTGTACGCGGTCATCCCGTCGGGCACACGGCCAGCGGGGCAACCCCTCGAAGACCAGAGGTCAGGGAGGGTGGAAGGCGCCGGGCCCGCCGAGGACGGCGGGGGCTTCGGCGCCGGGGTCGAGCTCGTCACCGCAGGACGGCTCTGCGCGGTCGTGGGACCGGTGCCGCCCTCGGCCGTCGAGGTCGCCGCGCTGTTCGACGAGGAGGGCGGTGCACCGAACGCCGAACCCGCGCTCGAGGTCCTCGAGGCCGCGGTGCGTGACCACGAGCGCATCGTCGAGCGCGTCCTTGCTCGAGTGCGGACGGTCCTCCCGGTCCGCTTCGGCACCGTGCTCGGGTCGACGGACGCCGTCCGGGACGTGTTGCAGCGGCGGGAGCACGAGCTCGCGGCGTGCCTCGAGGGGCTCGAAGGCCGTCGGGAGTGGGGACTGAAGGTCCAATGGGAAGCTGCCGCCGCTGCGGAGGCCGCACGGACGCTCGTGACGGCACCGGACTCCGGCTCGCCGGAGGTGGCGGGACCGGGAACCCTCTTCTTTGTCGCCAAGCGACTCGAGCGGGCAATGGCCGACGCGCTCCGGGAGGCCGCCGCAGGTGTGGCATGGGAGATCGACGAAGCCGTCCGGCCACTCGGTGTGCTCCAGGCGCGCCGAGCCGTCCCCGAGAAGGGCACGGGAGAGGACATCTGTGTGTTCGACGGGTCCCTCCTCGTGGCGCTCGAAGAAGAGCAGCGGCTCTCGGAGGCGCTCGAGTCGGTCCTGACCCGTCACCGGGGACTGTCCGCGTCGCTCTCGGGCCCCTGGCCCCCGTATTCCTTCGCCGGGCCCGTCCCGTTGGACGCGTGATGACGACGTTCGACCATGCACCCGGCGCCGGAACGATCGGCGCGAACGACGAGCTCTCGCTCGTCGACCTGGTGGACCGCCTGCTCGAGAAGGGCGCGGCGGTCTGCGGCGACGTCGTGCTGTCCGTGGCCGGCATCGACCTCGTCCGCCTCGGGCTGCGCGCCGTGCTCGAAGGCATCGACGACCCCTCTGGCGAGGCCCCCCGCCCGGCTGTCGGCTCGCCGGAGCAGGCCCGATGCAGCCCGGCGCCGCGACATGGCGGCACCCAGGTCACGGGTGGGACGGGCGGCAGGGTCGCCGCGCCCGTGCCCCTCGAGTCCCGGCGGCGGCGAGACCGGGTCGCGCTCGACACCGACGACGTCGAGCGCGGCCTCGTCCAGTTGGTCCTCACCGTGGTGGAGCTCTTGCGCGAGGTCCTCGAGCGCCAGGCGCTCCGCCGCGTGGATGCGGGAGCCCTGAGAGCGGCGGACGTGGAGCGGCTCGGCAGGGCCTTCATGGAGCTCGAGGCGCGGATGGCCGATCTCAAGGAGCAGTTCGGGCTCTCCGACGACGACGTTCGGCTCCGGCTGGGGGTGGTTCGGGATGCCGGCTGATGCGCTCGGGGACACGAGCCCGGTCAAAGGACCGCAGGCGGGAAGGAGGACGGTTCGATGAGCAAACGCGGACGATCCATCGACGGCCCAGTGGCACTCGTCGGGGCGCTGACGTCGGGAGCCAAGGGAAGGAAGCGCCGGCGGAAGCGCCGTTCCTCGGTGCTGCCGGCGGGAGTGCTTCCCGCAGCGGTGCTCCCGGCAGGAAGGGAGGGGCTGAAGGCGGCTCGCTCGGCTGCCGGACGGCTGTCCAAGGAGGCCTCGCACGTCTCGAAGCGACGGCGCGGGGTCGTGCGGAAGGTCCGCAAGCGGCTGGAGCGGGCCTCCACGGTCGCCAACGAGGTCGGGACCCTGCTCGGGATCGCCGCGGCCGGGGCAGAGCTCGTCTCGGCGATCCGGGGCCACAAGGGCACGGAGCACACCGCGGCACAAGACCGCGGCGCGACACAAGACCGCGGCGCGACACAGGACCGCGGCCCTTCGAACGGCAACGGCAACGGCAACGGCAACGGCAACAACGGCACCCGCAACCGCGCCCGCAACGGCACGGCCGATGGCCGAGGCTCGGCGAAGGGGCGCGGCCGAGACGACACAGACAGAGACGACACAGACAGAGACGACACAGACAGAGAGGAAGAGGAGGCGTTCGAAGATGCCCGTTGACGAGCTCCGGGACCGCTACACGGGAGTCGTCCTGGACTGGCTGCGAGAGACGAGGTACCCGAGCCCGACGATGCTCGACCGCGCCGAAGCGGCGATCACGGACCGCAGCACGGCCGAGGAGTACGTCGGCTCGCTGATCGACCACCTCGAAGAGGACCGTTATCCGAGCCCGATGATGGTCGAACGGGTGCGGCGGCTGCTCAACATGCTCTGACCGGCCCAAGGTGCTCGAGCTCG
>JAKACF010000242.1 GCA_021821585.1 Actinomycetes bacterium | reverse complement strand
GAGGCGATCGGGGCGGTCTACGTCGAGATGACCCCCTTCGACGGGCCCGCCGGGTTCCTCAGGTGCCTCGGCGAGGGCCGAGTCGTCGGCCACCACTTCGACCCCCCACGAACCTGGGGCGCCCGCGTGGTGCCATCGGTGCGGTCGCTCGGCCGGACGCCCCCCGAATAGGCCTGCTGGCCCGGCTCAGGACGCGGCTGCGGCCGTCGTCGGCTCGCTCTTCGGAGCCGTCGACTCCTTGCTTCCGCTCGACTCCTTGCTCGCAGGAGCAGAGGCCGCCGAGTCGCCGGCGGCGTCCGAGCTCTTGGCCGGGACGGAGGCCTTGGAGCCGGTGCGGCTGTCGGTCTTGTAGAAGCCGCTGCCCTTGAAGACGATGCCGACGTTCCCGAAGACCTTGCGCAGCTCGCCTCCGCACGCCGGGCACTCGGTCAGCGGCGAGTCCGAGAAGGACTGCACCACCTCCAGGTGCTCCCCGCACTTCCTGCATGCGTATTCATACGTGGGCATCGTCAGCCTCTCCCGGCCGGTCGAACCGATTAGCACTCTCGTGGGTCGAGTGCTAAGTATATCGGCGAAGGCAGGAGAGGGACCGATGCCCCACCATCACCACCCTGACGGACCGGATCACGTGCACGCCGACGAGCCGATGCTGGCGCTCGAGGCGGTGCAGCGGCTCGTGCTGGAGCGCTGCCAGCCCCTCGAGACCCTCGAGCTTCCTCTCGCCGAGTCGCTCGGGGCGGTGCTCGCCGAGGACGTCGTCGCGACCGAGGACATCCCGCCGTTCCCGAACACCGCCATGGACGGCTTCGCCGTCCGCTCCGGGGACACCGCCGGTGCGCCCGTCGAGCTCGAGGTCGTCGGCGTCCTCCCCGCCGGGTCGGAACCTCCGCCGGAGCCGCTCGGGCCGGGGCAGGCCCTTCAGATCATGACCGGGGCCCCCATGCCCCCCGGGGCCGACGCCGTCGCCATCGTCGAGCGGACCGAGCCCGCAGGCGAGGGACGGGTGCGGATCCTCGACGAGGTCACTGCCTCGGCCAACATCCGGCGTGCGGGATCCGACCTCCGGTCCGGTGCGCTGGCGCTCGCCGCCGGGAGCGTGCTCACCCCTGCGCAGATCGGCATGCTGGCAAGCGTCGGGAAAGTCTCGGCCCCGGTGTTCCGCAGGCCTGTGGTCGGCGTGATGTCGACCGGTGACGAGCTGGTCCAGGACGGCGCGCCTCTCAGACCGGGGCAGATCCGGGACTCGAACCGTGCGACGCTGCTCGCGCTGGTGAGGCGCGACGGATACCCGGCCGTCGACCTCGGACCGGTGGCGGACACGAGAGCGGCCGTGTCCGAGGCACTCGAACGAGGCCGAGCCTCCTGCGACGTCGTGCTGTCCTCGGGTGGCGTCTCGAAGGGCGAGTTCGACTTCGTGAAGGTGGTCCTCGACGAGCTGGCCTCTCGAAACGGTGGCGAGTCCTTCGAGCTGGCGGTTGCCATCCGGCCGGCGAAGCCCCTGGCGCTGGCGTGGCTCCCCCGCGGGGACCGGCCAGGGGCCACCGCCTTCTTCGGGCTTCCCGGCAACCCGGTCTCGGCGGTCGTGAGCTACCACGTGGTCGCCCTCCCTGCGCTCCGACAGATGGCGGGGCAGGAGCCGGCCGTCCGCAGGACGGTCCCCGCCGTCGCCGGGGAGCGGCTCTCGCCGAGCCGTGACGGTCGACTGAACCTGCTCCGGACGGTCGCCCGCATAGACGAGACCGGACATCTCGTCGTCCGATCCGCTGGCGGGCAGCAGTCCCACCAGCTGTCCGGCCTGGCGGCGGCGAACTCGCTCACACTCGTCCCGGCCGGTGATCCGGTCGAGGAGGGCGAGCGCGTGGCCGTGCTGCTGCTCGACGGCCTCTCCTGAGTCGTTTGGCCTCCCCGGAGGCTCGGGGACCCGGCGCTCGGAGGTTCTGCCTAGGCTTGCGGCGTGAACGAGGTGTCCACGACCGCGCAGGGCCCGCTCGTGGACACCTTCGGGCGCGTCGCGCGAGACCTGCGAATCTCGATCACCGACCGCTGCAACTTCCGTTGCGTCTACTGCATGCCCGAGGAGGGGATGCAATTCGCACCCCGCCAGGAGCTGCTCACCTTCGAGGAGATCACCCGGGTGGCGCGGCTGTTCGTCGAGGAGCTCGGGATCGAGTCGGTGCGCCTCACCGGAGGCGAGCCGACGGTCAGGCGGGACCTCCACCGCCTGGTCCAGATGCTGTCGGCGCTGAGCACGCCCGACGGCCGGCCTCTCGAGGTCTCTCTCACGACGAACGGCTCCTCCCTCGCCCGGCACGCCGAACTGCTCCGTCACTCCGGCCTGAGGAGGGTGAACGTCTCCCTCGACTCGCTCCGGCCGGACCGCTTCCTCGAGATCACGAGGCGGGACGTCCTCCAGGACGTGCTCGACGGCATCGACGCGGCGGTTGCCACCGGTCTCGATCCGGTGAAGGTGAACGTCGTCGTCGTTCGAGACAAGAACGAGGACGAGATCCTGGACTTCGCCGCCTACGGACGTGAGCGCGGGGTCCAGATCCGCTTCATCGAGTACATGCCGCTCGACGCCTCGGGCACCTGGACGCTCGCCCAGGTCGTGCCGGCCGAGGAGATCGTCGCGGCGATCGACGCCGTCTTCCCGCTGGAGGCGGTGGCACACGGTGCCGAGCCGGCGTCACGGTGGCGCTACCTGGATGGTCAGGGCGAGATCGGGGTCATCCCTTCGGTGACCAAGCCCTTCTGCGGCGACTGCGACCGGGTCCGGATGACCGCCGAGGGAAAGTTCCTGACCTGCCTTTTCGCCACCGAGGACCTCGACCTGCGAGGACCGCTGCGCGGCGGTGCCACCGACTCCGAGCTCGCCGAGCTCATCAAGGACGCCGTCTACATGAAGTGGTCGGGACACCGGATCGGCCGAGTTGACTTCGTGCGGCCGTCTCGTTCCATGAGCCAGATCGGCGGCTGAGCGACAACTGGCGGCGTTGTCCCTGGTCGCTGGGGGTGGCCCGACACGCCCTCCCCCAGCGACTTAGACTGCGCTCCCGATGTCCGAGCGTGGCCTGACTCATCTCGACCCTCTGGGAAGGGCGCGGATGGTCGACGTCACCCCGAAGGAGACGACCCACCGGCGGGCGCTCGCCCGCTGCACGGTCAAGATGCTTCCGGAGACGACCGTGGCGATCGCCTCCAATGCCATCAACAAGGGTGACGTGCTGGGGGCGGCTCGAATCGCGGGCATCCAGGCGGCGAAGCGAACTGCCGAGCTCATCCCGCTTTGCCACCCACTGCTCGTGGGGGGAGTCTTCATCAACTTCACCATCGGCGACGACCAGGTCGAGGTGGAGGCTCAGGTCGAGGCCGTCGACCGCACTGGCGTCGAGATGGAGGCGCTGACAGCATGTGCTGTCGCTGCGCTGACGATTTACGACATGTGCAAGTCGGCCGACCGATCGATGTCGATCGGCGACCTGTGTCTGTGGGAGAAGACAGGCGGAAGATCAGGCAGCTGGCGACGCTCCGAAATCCACTAGTCGCAAGGGATTCTCTTGTAGGGTTTCCCGAGAAGCAAGGGACGGTACGAGGAGCGTGCACATGTTGGTCTTGGTGCTCCTGGCAATCGTGTGGGTGGCAGCGCTCGCCCCGATGGTCGTGCGGAAGCTACGTGAGCGAGATGCGATCACATCGGTCACCTCGTTCAGCCGCGGACTTCATCGGCTCTCCGGCGCTCGGCTACATCCAGAGAGCATCCGGACGGCGGGCGCGCCGATTGGCTTCTCTGCTGCCGCCCGGCGCCTCGCGGGCGATCGACCCGACAACACCCTTGCCTCTGATGTCGGCAGCATCGCGTTCGGTGAGACAGGTCGGTCGGCTGGCTCGGATCTCGGCCCGCTCGTCTCTCACGCCACCACCATCCGGCGTCGGCGCGTCGTCGCCCTCCTCCTCACCACCATGCTGGTCTCGTTCGCACTTGGCTTCGGCCTGTCGGCGTTCTTCTACCTCGCGGTCGCGAGCATCCTTGCCCTCGTCGCCTATCTCGGCCTGCTGGCGTACTTCCACCAGCTCGCCGTGGAGCGTGTCCAGAAGGTCGTGGCACTCGAGGCGCGGCGCGAGATGGCCATGGCGCTCGACGAGGCTCGTCACCTGAGGGGAGGGCTGCCAGCCGCGACTCCACGACCGCGTATAGGTGGCAGCTGCTGGTCCGTGCCGGGGGCTGAGGCTTCGCGCGAGCGGGAGCTCGTCTCCGCCGGTCGCTGACAGCCGACCTCCCGAGCCATCCTTCGCCGAGGCCTTGAGGCCCGGGATCCTTTCGGAACGTCGGGACAACCTCGGTACACTGGGCGCCGCCGGAGCGATCGGTACGGCCGATCCACCCCGGGGGTGTAGCTCAGTTGGTAGAGCGCCACGTTCGCAACGTGGAAGTCGGCGGTTCGAGTCCGCTCACCTCCACCGCAGAGGTCTTCACGTTTCA
>JAKACF010000241.1 GCA_021821585.1 Actinomycetes bacterium | reverse complement strand
CCGCTCACCGGCGGTGCCTCGTGCGCCCAGGCCGGCGGCCAGAGGGCCGCCCGGCTCACCGCCTCGAGGCCGACGCCGATCCCGAGCCGCGTCCCGTGCCGGCCGAGGTCGGCGAGGAGGAGCGACAGGTTCCCTCTCCCGGCGCCGAGCTCTTGGACGATCGGCGGGAGGAGGCTCAGGAGGCCGAGGCCGACGCCGACCAGGCCGTGGAGGAACCCTCTGCGGAGCCCTCCTCCGCCCCGGTGACGCGCCAGCAGGCCGAGCCCGAGCCCGACGGCGACCGAGGCGAGGGCCCCGAGGGCGTAGACGAGGTGGCACTGGGCCGCCAGGCTGCCCTCGAGGACGGCGAGCGGCCAGAAGGCGGTGCGGCCCGTCGCGGCGACGATGCTGAGCACGACCGTCCCCGCGAAGGCATAGAGGCCGAAGTTCGGGTTCCACGGCAGGTTGAGCAGCACGCGGGGCTGGGTGGCGGCCAGCACGACGAAGCCAGCCGAGACGGCGATCGCCGGGAGTGCTCCGCCCGCCCGCCAGCTCGCCTCGACCGCCAGGCCGGCGATGACAGCGGCGAGGACGGCCGACCCCCACAGCAGCCCGCGCACCGGGTCGAGGTGAACCGGGACTGCCAGCAGGAAGTACTGCAGCGGGCCGAGGTCGAAGACCGGCCTGGCGGCACTCACGCTCGCCTCGTTGAAGGCGCCGACGAGCGGGGGATGTGCGGACAGGACGTCGAAGCTGCGCCAGGCGAGTGCGGCGTCGTCGCTCGTCGGGGTCCAGCCCCGCCGGATCTCGTCGGCGACGACCCCGGCGATCGGGACGGCGGGTGCCGCCAGCACGAGCACGTGAGCAGCCGCGCGGGCGGTCCGGGGACGGAGGATCCGGCCGGGACGGCGGTCCAGGGCGGCCGGCTCGTTCCTCGCCATCGCGGGGCCAACGGTACACTCGCCGCCGATGACCTCGACCATCATCCTCGCCCTGGCGGTCTTCGGCGCGAGCAGCGTCGAGATGGTGGAGGCCCTCACCATCGTCGTCGCCTCCGGCGTCTCCCGGGGCTGGCGCTCGGCGATCGAGGGGACGGTCGTGGCCGTGGTGACGCTGGCGGTCATCGTGCTCGCCGTCGGGATCCCCCTCGTCCACCTCGTCCCGCTCGACGCACTGAGGGTGGTCGTCGGCGGCCTCCTGCTCGTCCTCGGGCTCAACTGGCTCCGCAAGGCGGTCCTCCGCTCGAGCGGCCACAAGGCGATGCACGACGAGGACGCCATCTACGAGAAGACGGTCGCCGAGCTGTCGGGCGGGTCGGCCGGCGAGGGCGCGCCCGCCCGGACAACGGGGTGGCGGGGCGGCAGGCGGGACCCGACCGGCTTCGTCGTCGCCTTCAAGGGCGTCTTCCTCGAAGGCCTCGAGGTCGTGATGATCGTGATCACCCTCGGCTCCAGCTCGAAGCACCTCGGACTGGCGGCCGTTGCGGCCGCCGCCGCCGTGCTCGTCGTCGGGGTCATCGGCGCCCTCGTCGCCCGCCAGCTCTCCGAGGTGCCCGAGAACTCCCTCAAGATGGGTGTCGGCATCATGTTGACGAGCTTCGGCGTCTTCTGGGTCGGCGAGGGATCGGGGATCGCGTGGCCGGGGAGCGACCTGTTCCTCCTCGCCCTCGTCGCCCTCTTCGCCGTCACGGCGGCCGTGCTCGTCCAGGTGATGCGCCGTGCGCTGCCCGCCCCCGAGGCCCCCCGCACCGTCTCCGAGCCGGTTCGCTCATAGGGGCGCGGATGGCGACGGTCGGAAGGTGGGCTGCGGCGTTCGGGCGGTTCTGGTGGGACTTCCTCGTCGGCGACACGCCCGAGCTGTTCGTGGCGGTGCTCGTCGTGATCGGCCTGGCTCTCGCCCTGCACCGCAACGGCGGTCTCGGGGCGGCGGTCGTCATCCTGGCGGCGGTCGGGTTCGTGTCGCTGTCGACCTGGCGGGGGCGCCGGCGCCGCGGCTAGCTGCCGCTCACTCGATCAGCTCGTCGAGGCCGGCCAGCTCGAAGACCCGCCGGACGAGCCCGGCAGGGTTGGTCACCTTCACGTGGTTGCCGTCGGTCTCGGCGCGCCGCCGGGCGGTGACGAGGACCGACAGACCGGCGGCGTCGATGAACGAGAGACCGGAGAGGTCCACCACGACGGTGGAGTTCATCGCGTCCTCGAGGCAGGAGCGCAATTGCGGGGCGCTCAGCAGGTCGAGCTCGCCGCGGAGCATGACGAGGTGGAGGTCGTCGTAGTCGACCCGCTCGATGGTGAGGCCCTGTCCCGACACGGACATCCCCTTCCGGCATGATCTGCCGGCGCCCTCGCTCGCCTTCAGAGACCTGTCTGACCGCTGGTGACCGAATGGTCATGATAGCCGCGTCCCCTCGTGCCGGGTGGGTCGAGCAGGATGGTGCCGTGACCCGGCGCGCGGATGTGGTCCTGCGGCCGGCGCGCCGCGACGAGTCCGACGCCGTGGCGGACCTCTGGCTCGCCGCCCGGGCCGCCGCCGTGCCCGCGATCCCCAGAGCGGTCCATGACGACGGGGAGGTGAGGCGGTGGTTCGCCGACGTGGTCTTCGGCTCCGCCCGGCAGGTGCTCGTCGCCGAGGAGAACGGCCGCCTCGTGGCGCTCCTCGTCCTCGACGATCCGACGGTCGAGCAGCTCTACGTGCACCCGGACCGCACCGGGCAGGGCATCGGCTCGCGCCTCATCGACCTGGCGAAGCGCGGGCGCCAGTTCCTCGAGCTCCGGACGTTCCAGTCCAACGCGGGGGCACGCCGCTTCTACGAGCGCCACGGCTTCGTCGCCACGTGGACGACCGACGGCGACAACGAGGAGAGAGCCCCCGACGTGGGCTACGAATGGCGCCGCGGTTGACGCCCCGGGCGCCGCCCCTCGGGGCTGACCGGCCCGCCGGTCGCGTCGCTGCAGCGGCTCCGGTCGCCGAACAGCCCGCTGGTAGGGTCGGCCGCGTGGCCGGGACCCGATCCGAGCTGGAGGGCGCCCTCGCCAAGGTGGTCGGCGGCCTCGCCTCCGGCGAGGTGCGGGAAGGTCAGCTCCAGATGGCGAGAGCGGTCTTCGACGTGCTCACCGGGTCCGGCGCACGGCACGTGGCCGTGGCGGCAGGGACCGGGACCGGCAAGTCGCTCGGGTACCTCGTCCCGGCGATCTGCTCGCGAAAGCAGGTGGTCGTCGCTACGGCGACCCTCGGCCTGCAGGACCAGCTCGCCAATAAGGACCTGCCCCTCGTCCGGCGCGGCCTCGGGAAGTCCGTCACCTGGGCGGTGCTGAAGGGCCGGGGGAACTACCTCTGCCGCCAGCGCCTGGCGGAGATCGAGCGGGCGGGTGCCCAGGAGGAGCTCGACCTCGCCGGGGCCTCCCCGTCGCCGCGCCCGGGCCGCCGGCGGGCGGCCGAGTCGACCGGCGAGCAGGTGGCGAGGCTCGTCGCCTGGTCGGAGACGACCACGAGCGGGGACCGCGCCGAGCTCGACTTCGAGCCGGCTCCGGCAGCCTGGTCGGCGGTGAGCGTCTCGCCGGACGAGTGCCCCGGCGCCCACCGCTGTCCCTCCGGGGCGGAGTGCTTCGCCGAGAGGGCCCGGGCGAAGGCGGCCGGCGCCGCCGTGGTCGTCGTCAACCACCACCTCCTCGGCGCCCATCTACGCAGCGCCGGGGCCGTCCTGCCCGAGCACGACGCCCTCGTGGTCGACGAGGCGCACGAGCTCGAGGACATCCTCGCCTCGAGCCTCGGCGTCGACGTCGGCCCCGGCCGGTTGCGCGCCATCGCCTCGGCCGCCCGCGCCGCCCTGGCGGCTGCCGGCGAACGACAGCCCCGCGCTGCAGAGGACGTCCTCGACGCGGCGACGGGCTTCGAGCGGGCGCTCGCCGAGGCGCCCGAGGAGCGGTTGGCGCCGGGCCTCGGGCCGCTCGGCGAGCGCGTGGCGGCCGTCACCTCCCGCCTCGCCCGCCTCGAGTCGGCGCTGCGCAGGCGGGCCGGCGAGGGGTCCGGGCCGGACGAGGCCGCCCAGCGCTGCCTGCGCTCCCTGCTGGCGGTGGAGCGCTGCCGGGAGGAGCTCGCGACGTGCGCCACGGCGGCGCACGACACCGTGGTGTGGGTCCAGTCCGGCGAGCGCCGGTCGCTCCGCTCGGCGCCCCTCGACGTGAGCGAGCGGCTCGACGAGCTCGTCTTCTCCGAGATGCCCGTCGTGCTGACGAGCGCCACCATGGCGCCCGGGCTCGCCGAGCGTCTCGGCGCCCCCCGGGGCGACGTCGTCGAGCTCGACGTCGGCAGCCCGTTCGACTACGGGCGCAACGGGCTGTTGTACTGCGCCGTCCACCTGCCCGACCGTCGCCGGCCCGGCGCAGAGGCGCGACTCCACGACGAGCTCGAGGCGCTGATCCTCGCCGCCGGTGGCCGGACGCTGGCGCTGTTCACGAGCCGCCGTGCGATGCAGGAGGCCGGGGCGGCGCTGCGCACACGCGTG
>JAKACF010000009.1 GCA_021821585.1 Actinomycetes bacterium | reverse complement strand
GGCGCCTTCACGCCAGCCTCGAGCGTCTCGGAGGCGGCGCCGTCCTCCTGCGCCGGGCGGCCGCCAGCCTGCGCCGGCTGTTCACGAGGGGCCTGTTCGGCGAAGGCATGACGACCCGGGAGATCGGCCGGACCTTCGGCGTGAGCCACCAGCGCATCTCCTCGATCCTCGGCCGGCGGGAGGACGACCGGTGAGCCGAGCCGTCCCCACTCAGCGCTCAGCGAGGCCCTCGCCGCCCGGCCGATGCGGCGCCCGAGCTGTCACCACCGGCCGGTCAGCCGGCCTTCTGGTCGGGCCGTCGGCCCTCGGGCACGGGGGCAGCTCGCATGCGCACGGGGGACCGCGGGCGGGTCGCTCGCCAGGTCGGTCCCCGGTAGCGGGAGGGAGGTGACCGCGAGGTGGACCCGTCGCGAGGACACGGCATCCGGCTGTCGGTCGAGCTTCCCCGCGACTCCAAGAGCGTGCCGGTCATCCGCCACCTGACCCGCTTCGCGCTCCGGGCGGCCGGCGTCACCGAGGAGGTCACCTACGACATCGAGCTCGCCCTCTCCGAGGCGTGCACGAACGTCCTCGAGCACGCCGGCGAGGGTGACGCCTATGAGGTGGCCGTCGCGGTGCGGCCGGACCGCTGCGAGCTGCGGATCACCGACACCGGCCGGGGCTTCGACCACGTCAGCGTCCGGGACCGTCGTGCCGGCCTCGACGCCGAGCGGGGGAGGGGCATGGCCCTCATGCAGGCGGTCATGGACCGGGTCGACTTCCTCTCCGAGCCCGAGAGCGGGACCCTCGTCGCCTTGACCAAGTACCTCCGGTTCGACGACGGTTCGTCTCGCGGCCTGCTGTCCCGGCCCACCGCCGGCGACGCCACCTGACCGCCTTCAGGGCACCATCCAGACACGCCACATCGACGACGGGTCGGAAAGGGGGTCACCGTGGACGAGGACGAGATCGGCCGGGCCACCCTCCCGCAACACCCCGGCCTCCGCCTCGCCGAGGAGCGCACCCCCATTGCGCGTCGCCGCCGCCAGCGCCTGCCACGGCTCGAGGCCGGCCGAGACGAGGCACTCGATCTCCCAGGCCAGCTGGTTCGCCCGGAGCGACCCCCCACCGAAGTCGGTGCCCGTGGCGATGAGCACGCCCGCCCGGGCGGCAATGCCCACGCTCTCGTGCGCCCGCTCGCGCCGCTCGGCGATCCGTCGCCGGCCCTCGGGAGAGGCGAAGCGCTCGAGGTCCGTCGTCGACCCGAACGACGCCCAGGACTCGAACACCGCCAGGGTGGAGACGAGGGCGGTCCCCTGTTCCGCCATGGTGGCGGCGACGTCGCCGTCGAGCTCGAAGCCGTGCTCGAGCGAGTCGACGCCGGCTTCCACTCCGACACGGGCGCCCGCCAGGGTGGAGGAGTGCGCCGTCACCTTGGCTCCTCGAGCGTGCGCAGCCTCGACGGCAGAGGCGACCTCGCCCGAGTTGAACGGTGCGGCCTCGCGGTCCGGTCCGTCGAGGTACAGCTTCACGAAGTCGGCCCCGTCCTCGAGCTGCCCGAGGACGGCCGACAACAGCCCCTCGGCGTCGTCCACCTCGACGGCCAGCCCGCCGGGGAGGGACCCCGTGCGCGAGACCCACGTGCCGGCTGCCCTCACGTAGGGGTACTGCCGGTGGCCGCGCCACCGGTCACGAACACCGAGCGCGAGGGCGCGGTCGACGCCGTCGAGGGGATCGACGCCCCTCGGCGAACCGACGTCGCGTGCCCACCGCACACCGGCCGCCCGCATGAGCCGGGCGTTGTCCTCCGCCACCTCGACCAGCCGCTCAGGCGCGTCGAAGCCCCGGTCGATCCAGTGCGCCCCGCCGGGGAGGGTGAGGTGGCTGTGGCTGTCGACGAGGCCGGGCACGGCGGTGCACCCGGAGGCGTCGACGACCTCGGCGTCCCGAGGAAGCTCGGGCTCGTCGCCCACCGGGCCGATCCAGGTGATGCGGTGGTCGCTGACGACGAGGCTCCGGTGGAGCTCGAGGTCGGGTCCCGTGCCGTCGGCGACGGCGGTGTCCCGGTACAGCGTGGCGGTCACGGCCCGACGGTAGCTCCCCCGAGCGCCCCGGGCGCGATGCGGTGAGGCTCCTCGTCGTCGCCGACACGCACCTGCGGGGTGGCATCGGCCCCCTGCCGCGCGAGCTCCACGCCGCCATCGGCGACTGCGACGCCGTCGTCCATGCCGGTGATGTCACCTCTGCTGCCGCCCTCGAGGAGCTCCGGGCGATGGCGAGGGTCTACGCCGTGCTCGGGAACAACGACCTCGAGCTCGCAGGCGAGCTGCCCGAGCTGCTCGAGGTCGAGCTCGAGGGGATCCGGGTCGCCGTCGTCCACGACGCCGGCCCCGCAGGCTCCCGGGCCGGTCGTCTCGCCCGCCGCTTCCCGGCAGCCCACCTCGTGGTCTTCGAGCACAGCCATGTGCCGCTCCTCGAGGAGGGGCCCACCGGTCAGCTGCTCGTCAACCCGGGCTCCCCGACCCGGCGGCGCAGCCGGTCGCCCCGTGGCTTCGCCCGGCTGGAGCTCGGGGACGGCCGTGTTCTCCGCCGCCATCTGCAGGTCCTCCACTGATCGTTGACCTCGGAGACGGGGCGGCCACATGATGTTCGATGCCTCGCACCCGGCTGAGCCGTCTCCGTGAGTACCAGGTCGAGGAGCGGGCGAGCCTCGACGCCCTCCTCGACCAGGCACGGATCGCCCACATCGGCCTCGTCTCCGACGGGCACCCTGTCGTGATCCCGACCGCCGTCGCCCGCGACGGCGATGCGCTGCTCGTCCACGGTTCGACCGGTTCCCGCTGGATGCGCCTCGTCGCGACCGGCGTGCCCGCGTGCGTCGAGGTGACGTCGGTCGACGGCATCATCGTCGCCCGCTCGGCGTTCGAGTCCTCGTTCCGCTACCGGAGCGCCGTGCTCTTCGGCCGCTTCGAGCGGCTGCAGGGAGAACGGGTGGCCGGGGCGCTCGACGTCCTCGTCGACAAGCTCATCCCGGGCCGTCGTGGCGAGGTGCGAGCCTCCACCCGGGCGGAGCTGAACAAGACGATGGTCCTCTCCATGCCCATCGCCACGTGGTCGCTCAAGGTGTCCGACGGCTGGCCGGAAGACGATCCGGACGACGTCGCCGGCCCCTCATGGGCCGGCGTGGTCCCGCTCGCCGAGCACGCCGGAACCCCCGTGCCAGCTCCGGACCTCGCCGCCGGCGCCCTGCTGCCGCGCTCGGTGCTCTCGCTCACCGAAGGCCCCGGCTGACCGTCCCCCGGCGAGAGGCGCGACCGCGGCGCCGATAGGCTCGCACAGGTGGCAGAGGTCAGCTTCTGGGCGAACGCCGGCCCCGTCACCGACGTCGGAGCGTGGGCATCGACCGTGGACAAGGTGCCGGCCGACCCGGCTGCGATCCGCGAGGTGGTCACGCACCTCGTCTTCCACTACCGCTCGGGCGGAGACCTGGCCCAGCACGGCATCGCTCCGGAGCGGCTCGCCGAGGTCGACCTGCGCTCGGCGAGAGCGATGCTCGACCGTCTCTGCGCCGATGGGGCGGGCCTCAGCGCGGACCGGCCGGCAAGCGAGCGGGTGGTCGGCGGTTGTCGCGACTTCGCCGTGTTGTTTCTCGCCATCGCCCGCCACCATCAGATCCCCGCCCGGGCCCGGGTCGGCTTCGCCACGTACTTCCAGCAGGGGTGGTTGCTCGACCACGTGGTCGTCGAGCTCTTCGACGTCGAGGTCGGCCGCTGGCGACTTGTCGAGCCGCAGATCGGGGACGACTTCGTGCCGGTGGACGGCGAACGCTTCGACCCCCTCGACGTGCCGCGGGACCGGTTCCTCACCGGACCGAAAGCATGGCTCGAGGCGAGGGCCGGCGTGCGCGAGCCCGAACGGTTCGTGGTGGACCCCGACCTCGAGATCCTCGGGACGAGGTCGTGGAGGTACCTCCGACACAACCTGCTCCACGACCTGTCCTCCCTGCGCAAGAACGAGATGCTGCTCTGGGACGAGTGGGGCCTCATGGACTCCTCCCGCCCACCTCGAGGCGAGGAGCTCGAGGTGCTCGACCATCTCGCACGGCTCACCGCCGACCCGTTGTGCCCGCTCGAGAACATCGCCGACTGGGCGGCCAAGCCCGGCTTCGCCGTCCCGCCGACGGTGACGGGCTACAGCCCTGCGGCAGAGGGCCCGCGCCGCATCGACGTGAGCATGCTCCTCGACGACGAGATCGAGTTCGACTAGCGGTCGCGCTCCCGCGCGATCCTCTCGACCCTCCGGGTGCACGCGGCAAGCCCGCCTATGATGCCGGGACACGCCCTCGTGGTCACGGCGGCCGCGGGTCGGGGTGAGTGAAGGGCGGGCAGGAGTGAGGCCACAAGGGGGCTGGCGGCGACGCCGGGACTCGAGAGCGCGATGGCCGGCGGCCGGCCTGCTCCTCGTCGTTGCGGCCGGCCTGCTCGGGGCCCTCGGGCTCCCCGCGTCGGCGCTCGTGTCGAGCTCCCCCGGGCGAGTCGACAGCCGGCCGAAGGCCGTCGCACCCACCTGGAACGCGCCGAGCGTACGGGTGGCCGGGAACCGCCTCGTGAACGCCTCCGGCCACCCGATCCGCCTCCTCGGCGTCGACCGCTCCGGGACGGAATACGCATGCGTGCAGGGGTGGGGGATCTTCGACGGACCGAGCGGTCCCGCCTCGATACGGGCGATGAAGGCGTGGCGCATCGACGCGGTCCGAGTCCCGCTCAACGAGGACTGCTGGCTCGGGCTGAACGGCCTCAAGCCCGAGTTCTCCGGCATCGCCTACCGTCGGGCGATCGAGTCGTACGTGAGGAACCTGAACGAGGCCGGCCTCGTCGCCATCCTCGACCTCCACTGGAGCGCCCCGGGCCACGAGCAGGCGACGGGCCAGCAGGTCATGGCGGACGCCAGCCACTCGGTGGCGTTCTGGTACTCGGTCGCACGCCTGTTCCGCCTCGACCACGGCGTGGTCTTCGACCTCTACAACGAGCCCCACGGCGTCACCTGGTCCTGCTGGAGGAACGGCTGCACGACCCCGGCCGGCTGGCGAACCGCCGGGATGCAGCAGATGCTCGACGCCGTGCGGCGCGCCGGCTCACGGGCCCCGGTCATGCTGGGCGGCCTCGCGTGGGCAGGCGATCTCGCCGGCTTCCTCCGGCACGAGCCACGCGATCCCCTGCACCAGGTGGTCGCGTCGGCCCACCTCTACAACTTCAGCGCCTGCGACTCCTCCACCTGCTGGAATCGCACCATCGCACCCGTGGCGCGCAGCGTCCCGGTGGTGACCGGCGAGATCGGCGAGAACGACTGCCGGAGCGGGTTCATCGACCGCTACATGACCTGGGCCGACCGACACCGCGTCTCGTACGTCGCCTGGGCATGGGACACCTGGAATTGCTCGAGCGGCCCGGCGCTCATCACCTCCTACGACGGCACGCCGACCACGTACGGGCGCGGGTTCCGCTCCCATCTCGCACAGCTCGGAGCGCGCTGAGAGACCGGCGGCGGCACGGCCGGACGAGTTTGTCGCCTGTCCTGCCGGGTAAAGAAGCGCTGGCGCTTTCCCCCCCACCTTTTGGGCCCCCCGGAGGTCGCGCGTGCTCTTCGCCGTCTTCATGGTCTGCGTCATCGACCTGGCGCTGTCCACCATCGTCCTCCTCCTGCTCGGAACACGCCTCCGGTTCACCTCGCGAGTCCTCGGCATCCTGTTCGCCGCTGCCTGCGCGTACGGTGCAGGCTGGCTCGTCGGCCACATCTGGGACGTCGCGGGCACCCCCCTCCGGGCGGCGGAGGTCTTCGTGTTCGCGGTCACCACGGTCGTGGTGCTCGTGCGGGGACCATGGAATCCACCGGGTCAGCTCTTCTTCGGGGGCTACGTCGCCGCCGCCCTTGCCTATCTGGCGTTCGCCGGCGGCGTCACCGTCGCCGGCGGGCTCTCACTGGTGGCGTCGATCGCCTCGGCGTTCCTGTTCGTCCTCGAAGCTGCTGCGCTCTTCCTCACGGCCTCGTTCGCCTTCGAGACCTGCGACGTCATCTGCCGGACGCGCCACACCCGCCAGTTCCCGACTCCCGACCCGTCCCACCAGCCCTTCGTCTCGCTGCACGTGCCCTCCTACAACGAGCCGCCGGAGATGCTGATCGAGACCATCGCGGCCCTGGAACGGATCGACTACCCGAACTTCGAGATCGTGGTGATCGACAACAACACCACCGACCCCGCGACCTGGCGACCGGTCGAGGACTACTGCCGCGGCCGGCCGAGGGTCCACTTCGCCCACGTCGAGAACCTCGAGGGCTACAAGTCGGGCGCCCTCAACCTCGCCCTCCGCCAGCTGACGGACCCGCGGGCCGAGCTCGTCGGGGTCGTCGACTCCGACTACCTCGTCTCACCGGACTACCTGAGGGACAACGCCCCCTACTTCGCCGACCCGAAGCTGGCATTCCTCCAGACGCCGCAGGACTACCGGGAGTATGCGGGCAACGCCTACTTCACCGCCTGCTACGACGCCTACCGATACTTCTTCTCGACGTCCATGCCGTCACGCAACGAGAGGGACTCGATCATCTTCGCCGGGACCATGGGACTGCTCCGCCGATCCGTGCTCGAGTCGCTCGGCGGCTGGGACGAGTGGTGCATCACCGAGGACGCCGAGGCTTCCCTCCGGATGCTGCGCGCCGGCTACTCCGGCCTGTTCATCCCCCGGAGCTACGGACAGGGCATCATGCCGCTGACCTTCGCCTCGCTGAAGAGCCAGCGCTTCCGCTGGTGCTTCGGCGGCATGCAGCTCTTGCGCAAGCACTGGCGCTCCCTCATGGTCTGGGACCGCTCGCCAGAGAACCGCCTGTCGGTCCGGCAGCGAATCGACTACCTGGTGAGTGGGTTGCAGTGGTTGAACGACCTCGTCTACCTCGGGTTCACCATCGCCCTCGTCGTCATCGCGTCGATCCTGCTCACCGGGCGCCGGATCCCGGTGCGTCCCTTTGTCGGTCCGACCGTGCTGCTTCCGGCGATGCTGCTCGCGAGCGGCCTGATCCGTGCGATCTGGGCGCTCCGCCTGCGCGACCGGATCTCTCTCAAGCGGGCGGTGCTCGCCTTTGTCAACTGGCTCTCGCTGTCGCTGACCGTGGCGCGGGCGTGTGTGGAGGGCCTCGTCCGCCCGGCAGGCGTCTTTCTCCGCACCCCGAAGACGGCGACGGGTGCCCACCGCATCCGGGCCGCCGTCGCCGCCGCCAGGGGCGAGAGCCTCGTGGCCGCCGTCATGCTCGGTCTCGCAGGCGCGCTGATCGGCTACACGAGCGCCAGCGCGCTCGTCGTCGCCCTCGTGTGCTGGCAGGGCAGCGTCTACTGGTCGGCTCCGGTGATGGCGTGGCTCAACCAGCACGCATCGCTCAGCCCGGAGCTCGAACGGCGGAGGAGAAGCGAGGAGCGACGGGAGCGCTTGGCGCTGTTCGCCAGCCGCCTGCGGACCGGGACCCTCGTCCTCACGAGTGGCGCCGCAGTCGTCTTCGTCGTGGTGCTGGCGCTCGGTGCCGCCAACCCCGGTCGACCGAGCAACCCGATCCGGCTCCCGCAGAGTCCCCCGCCCACCACCACGCCCCGAACCGGGAATGCCCCCGGCGTCTCGACGACGACCTCGCCATCGGGACGTACCGGTAGCACCAACGTGCCGACGACGTCGAGCCCGTCGCCGACGAGCACCACCGCTGCCACCTCACCGACGACCAGCTCGTCCACGACGTCGACCACGACCACCACCACAAGCGCGCCCACCACCACCAGCACGACCACGACGACCAGCACGACCACGACCACCACCACGGCTGCTCCGTGAGTGCGTGACGGGGCTGTGGAGGGGACGGGACCGGCCGGGTCGTGCGGCGCCGGAGGCGGGGCGACCTCTGGAGCCACACGCTCTCGACCGCTGACGGAGAACCAGCCGTGGGATCGATCGACCGGCGCCTCGACGGCCCCTCGGGGCCCTCACCGGGCGAACAGGTGCCAGCCGATCCACATCCAGCCGAGGAAGGCGAAAGCGGTCCGCGGCCGCGTGGCGGTCAGCAGATGGAGCAGGCGCCGCACCTGCGCATAACGGCCGCCCGTCACCCGGGCGAGCACCTCGCAGGAGACGAGCCCGAGGGCGACGGCACCCCAGATTGCGAGGGCGAGGTCGTGGCTCATCGGCCGAACAGGCCCCAGCCGAGCAGGAGCCAGAGGTAGAAGACCCCCGATTTGGCGAGGCGCGAGGACGCAACGGCGTTGTACAGGTCGCTGGCGGTCGGGAAGAGGTGGCCGTTGCGAGCGACCAGGGTCACCAGCTCCCAGCCCACCACGCAGATGACCGCGACGATCCACGCCAGAAGACGTCCCTCACCCGGCCCCGGGCGGGACACCGCCGGGATCCCGGCACCGGCCCTCGCCGCGGCGACGAGGACCACCATCAGCGCGAACGCTCCCGCCGTCAGGGCGTCGCCACCGGTGGTGAACGGGCGGCTCCCGGCGGCGAACCAGGCATAGGCGGCACCGCCGGTGAACAGAGCGACCCGGGGCCAGCGCTCCGACCACTCCCGGGGTGCCGTCCTAGCCGCAGGCGAGCCGGTGTGTCTCATCGGGCGGATCTCCGAGGGTCAGTCGTGGTCGAACAGCAAACGCCGCCAGATGACACCCGAGCGGTAGCCGGCAGCGGGGGCCCGATTCCCCACCGCCCGTTTGGCGAACATCGGCGACACCATGAGGAGGCCGGCGAGCGCGCCGCGCCGGCCCCTCGTGACGCCCATGACCCCCGGCACGGCGGCGAACGCCAGCGCGCAGGCGAACGCCGTCTCCTCCACGATCCGCCCGGCTGCAAGGGCGGCGGCCAGCAGGGTGGTGGCCTCGGGGGCGAAGGGGCCCGGCGAAGCCGAGGAAGGGCGACCGGTTGTGGCCGACGATCGCCGCAGCCCCGGCGGCTCCGGCGGCGAGTGGCCGGCCGCGGCCCATGAGAACAGGCCCGAGCACCCCCTTGGCGAGCTCCAGGCATCCGGCGACGGCGAGTGGCGCGAAGCCTGCCACCGAGTAGAGCGAGGAGCCTGACACCGTGCCGCTCCCCACCTGGCGGAGGTCGACGCCGCGACGCCGCGCCGCCAGCTGGGCGACGGGCACCGAGCCGGCGAGGTAGGCGAGCGCCACCACCCCGGCCGCCTGGAGGGGAGGCAGGACTGAGCGTGGATCGGTGCTCGGCAACATCCGGCTGCGGACGAGCTGAGGAACAGCACGAGAGGACTCTCGAACGCAAGTCGCCGTGCAGTCCGGGGCCTAGCGGTGTCATCCACGAGCGGGCTCACTGAGAGCCGGTCGCTCCTGGTGCCACAGGGACCTGTCCATCCTGTGGACGCCCTGGCTCCTCGGCGCTCGTCATCTGGACCGACCACCTCCGCACGCTCGTGACACCGGCATGATCGCGCACCCGGCGCTCTCCGGCGACCTCGGAGGGTGCGCCGACGGGCACCGGTCAGCGTCGCCGGGCCGCTGCGCCACCGACGAGGAGTGAGAGGGCGGTCGGCATCGTCACCGACGTCGCGCCCTCGCTCAGGCCAGAGATCGCGGCCGAGCACGACATCGGGCTCGTGGCGAGGCGCGTGGAGCAGGCCGAGCGGGCTGACGCGCGGCGTGGGGCGCGGACCACGGCAGCAGCTTCCTCGCTGCGACTGCCTGGCCGCTCTCGAGCGCGCCGACCGGGGCGCGACGGCGTCGTCGTCCTCACGGTGGCGAGCCGGGTCTCGGTCACGACAGCCGTCGCCTGGGCGGCGGCTGCCGCCTATGGGCCACGGTGGAGGTGATCGACACCGAGACCGACCCAGGAGCCCAGGGACTCGGGGCGCTCGCCGCCCCAGACCGCACCCGGGCGGGGAGCTCGCTCGAGGAGGTGGTCGCCCGCGCCCGGCTGGCGGCGTCCCGCGTCCGGCTCGTCGCCGAGCTGGGCCCGGTCGCGCAGCTCGTCCAGGGGGCGCCTCAGCGCCGGGCTCAGCCGGTTGGACGGCATCGTCGGCATCCGCCCGGCGTTCGAATTCCGCGCCAGAATCCACCTCCTTCGCCCTGCCCAGTCGGGAGAGACGGCGGCGGCCGTCGTCGACCGTTGGCGCCGCGGCACGCCGAGTATGCGGAGCGTCGTTGCGCCGGCGGGAGCTGAGGGCCCCCGCCGGGGTCGAGCGGCGGGGGTAGCTCCTCGCGCCGCCGCAGCGCGCGAGGCGGCTTGCCTCTGGCGGGAGCCGGTGGCACCGTGATCAGTCGCCCAGGGCTCCTCGGCGCCTCCGTCCGACGGCGGTGGCGGGGCAGGGCAGCGCCCGTGCCGTCCCCTCAGCGCGACAGCGACAGGGTGCCGATCACGCCCTCCGGATCGCTGCAACCGACGACCCACTCGTCGTACGACGCGCCCTCGAGCAGGATCCTCACGCCACGAGGGGCGTCGCGGTGGACGGCGGCGAAGATCTTCCTCGGTCCGTAGATCGTCGCGACCTCGACGACGCCGGGAAGGCGGGTGCCCACCTTCATCCCCGCGGACGGCCCGACGCTCGCGTGGGCGTCCTCCAGCACCTCCGCCGCGCGCACCGACCGAAGGGGCACCCGGAGATCGCCGTGGACGCCCTCGATGTGCTCGGCCGTCGTGAGGTGCAGGACGAGGTCGCTCCCCTCGACGCGCAGTTCCGCCATCTCGCTCCTCCCTCTATGGGGAGATGATCGCACACTGCCCGCTCAGTGCTTCCGGCGGCGCATCTCCTCCTCGACATCCGCCTCGGTGACGGGCCGCCTCACGAAGACGTCCCAGGCGTGGAGGACGAGGCCCACGCCCCAGGCGGCGAGCACCCATGCCGGCCAGAAGTAGCCCGCGCCCGTCAGTGCCCACACCCCGACGAGGAACCCGTTGACGACCACGTAGGCGACGAGGTGGGAGAAGAAGTCCCGACGGGTCGTCAGTCTCCGCCGCGCCTCCTCCCGGTCACCCGGCTGCCCTTCCCCGGGTCCGCCCGGGAGCGGAGCTTGTGGGAGTGCCATGGTCACACCTCCTGTCTCTCCCCGATCCTGCGGCGGGCGGGCCGCCCCGACCAGGGACCATCGACTCTGCCTTCGGACGAGGGTCCAGGTGGAGGCCTCAGCCCGCCGGCGCGCACCGAAGCAACCGTGGGGCCGGCCGCCGGGGCACCGCCGCCGACGAGGGCGGGTCGTGGCGGATCCGATGTCGGCTCATGCGCCCGCACACGCTCCCGGAGCCCACGCCCCGATCCCTCCCGTGGAAGGATGGTGGAATGTCGATCGTCCGCATCAACGCCATCGACGTGGACCCGGCCCAGGGTGACGAGCTCGCCCGTCGGTTCGCCGGCCGGGCAGGAGCCGTCGACCAGGCGCCGGGGTTCGAGGGCTTCGAGCTGCTCCGCCCGACTGACGGCCGGACAACCTGGCTGGTCGTGACTCGCTGGAGGGACGAGGACAGCTTCCAGGCGTGGCTGAGCTCGCCCGCCTTCGCCCACGGTCACCGGGGCGTCACCGGAGACGCCCGAGCCGACGCCCCGGTCGCCGCCCACAGCGAGCTGTGGAGCTACGAGGTGGCGGACCTCTCGGCCCCGGGTCCCGGCTGAGCCCACCGGTCGGGTCACTACCCGGGCCGACCGGACGGCGCCTGAGGGAACCTGGCCCGTCGGTGACGGCGTCGACCTCGTCGCTGCTCCCACCCGCCGCCGCGACCGCCGACGGCCCCCCACCGCGGTGTCAGCCGGGGCGGGACTCCGGAGGTTCGGGCCCGAGCCGGCCCGCCGCCCGGCGTAGGGCCTCCTCGGCCTCGCCTGCGAGCAGGCGGACCAGGTCCTCGGCCGAGGCGACCGACCGGATGAGGTCGATCGCCTCGGAAGCCCAGACGGGCAGCACCGAGAGATCCCCGGCTTGTGCCTTCTCCCGGTAGCGCGCCTTGGCTCCCTCGTCCCGTTCGAGCTCGGCCTCCCGGCCCCGCCACTCCTCGAGGAAGGCGTTGCGTATCGCCCGGGCGGGGTAGCGAGCGGGCCACGCCGCACCACGGGCGATGTCGAGGAGCCGGGTGCGCTCGGTGTCCTCCCCGCTGTGCTCCAGGATCGCCCGGACCACCTCGCCGTCGACGAGCGCCTCCGAGGAGGCCTGGAACCGGGTGCCGACGAGGGCGCCCACCGCCCCGAGGGCGAGGGCTGCCGCCACACCTCGTCCGTCCGCGATCCCGCCGGCGGCGAGAACCGGGACGGGGCCTGCCAGGTCGACCACGACCGGGACGAAGGAGAGCGTCGAGCGGCGGCCGCTGTGCCCGCCCGCCTCGGCTCCCTGGGCCACGAGGAGGTCCGCTCCGACCTCGAGGGCGCGACGGGCCTCGTCCACGTCGCTCACCTGCACGACGAGACGTGCGCCCGCTTCCCGGACCGCGTCGGCGAACGGCCCCGGGTCGCCGAAGGAGAGCATGACGGCATGTGGACGGTACTCGAGCGCCGCCTGGACGTCGGAGGGCTTCGACGACCACGACTGGAAGCCGACGCCCCAGGGCGCCGTCGTGCGACCGCGCACGATCTCGAGCTCACGCGTCACCCACTCGCGCGCTTCCCGGCCGGCGCCCACGAGACCGAGGCCGCCGCCGTTCGAGACGGCTGCGGCGAGCGCGCCCCCGGCGGAACCGCCCATCGGGGCGAGGACGATCGGATGCGGAACCCCCATGAGCTCGGTGAAGACGGTGCGGATCGCCACGCGCCCCATCGTGTCACAGCGGCGCCCACACCCCGGCCGCCTCACCGGGCGTCGTGGCCCGCGCCCCTCTCGTCCGGACCCCGGTCGGGCGGGTCGCCGCGCCCGCCCGCTCCGATCCGGGTCAGGCGGTGCCGGCCTCCTGGAGGGCCGTCCAGATCCGTACCGGGGTGAGCGGCATGTCGAGGTGGCGCACCCCGAACGGTGCCAAGGCGTCCATCACGGCGTTCTGCACCGCGGCGGCCGCACCGACGGTGCCCGACTCGCCCACTCCCTTCATGCCGAGCGGGTTGCGAGGCGTCGGCGTCACCGTCTCGTGGGTCTCGAAGCTCGGGAGCTCGCTCGCCGCCGGCATGGCGTAGTCGGCCAGGGTCGTCGTGAGGGGGTTGGCGAGCTCGTCGTAGACCATCTCCTCGAACAGCGCCTGGGCCGCTCCCTGGGCGAGGCCACCGTGCACCTGGCCCTCGACGATCGTGGGATTGATCACCTGGCCGCAGTCGTCGACGGCGACGAGCCGGACGAGCCTGGCCTTGCCGGTCTCGGCGTCGACCTCCACGACGGCGAGATGGGCGCCGAAGGGATAGGTCCCCTCCTCCTGGGCGAAGTCGCCGTCCGCCTCGAGGTCGCCGGGGGGCCCGGCGGCGGCCACCTCGGCGAGCGTCACCGCCTTCGCCGGCACACCGGCCACGAAGAACCGGCCGTCGTCCCCGACCACGATGTCCCCGGCGGCCGCCTCGAGGAGGTCGGCGGCGGCCTTGCGGGCCCGCTCGAGCACGACCGTCGCCGCCCGGTGAACGGCGCTCCCGGCGAGCTGGCCCGAACGCGAGCCGAAGGTCCCGACGCCGTGCGGCACGGCCCGGGTGTCGGAGTGGACGACCCGGACCCTGTCCGCCGGCACCTGGAACAGCCCGCACACGAGCTGGCTGAGGGTCGTCTCGTGCCCCTGCCCGTGAGGAGAGGCACCGGTCGTCACGACGACGGTCCCGTCGGGCGCGACCGAGACCCCGCCGTACTCGGGACCGGTCCCGCTCACCTCCACGAAGGTGCTGACACCGATGCCGAGCTGGCGGCTGCTCCCCGAGGCACGACGCGCCTCCCGCTCCTCCACGAGGGCGGCGTAGCCGGCATGCTCGAGCACGGCGTCGAGGGCGCGCCCGTAGTCGCCGCTGTCATAGCTCGCTCCGGTGGGCGTGGCGTAGGGGAACTCCTCGGGGCGGAGGAAGTTCCGGCGGCGGACCTCGAGCGAGTCCATGCCGAGCTCCTCGGCGAGCAGCTCGATCGCCCGCTCGATCATGGCGGTCGCCTCCGGCCGGCCGGCCCCGCGGTAGGGGCCGACGGGCGAGGTGTTCGTGACGACGCCGAGGGAGGTGAGCGCGAGGCGGGGCACCCGGTACACGCCGGTGGCCATCAGCCGGCTGGTCGCGAGCGAGATGGCACCACGCCAGCAGTAGGCGCCCATCTCGGTGACGGTGCGCGCCTCGAGGCCGACGATCGTGCCGTCGTGGCGGGCGCCGAGGGCGATCTCCTGGACCTGACCCCGTCCGTGGGTCATGGAGAGCAGGTTCTCCGAGCGGGTCTCGACGTAGCGCACCGGACGGCCGAGCCGCTCGGCGACCGCCGCCACGACGACGTGCTCGGGATAGGCGCCGCCCTTGGCGCCGAAGCCCCCTCCGACCGCCGGCGCGTGCACCCAGACATCGGCCGGCTCCTTGCCGAGGCAGGAGGCGATGGCGTTGCGGACGCCGAAGGGAGCCTGGCAGGAGACGACGCACTCGAGGGTGCCGTCGGGCAGCGGCCAGACGGCCGCTCCGTTCGGCTCCATCGGGACCGGCGCCACCCGCTGGTTCACAAAGCGTGCCCGCACGACGACGTCTGCTGACTCGAGGGCGTCCTCTCCCCCGCCGAGAACCGTGGACAGCACCACGTTGGACCCGACCTCGGGGAAGAGCAAGGGGGCGTCCGGCTCGAGGGCGGCGAGCGGATCGACGACGGCGGGAAGGTCGTCGACGTCGACGACGACCAGCTCGAGGGCATCGACCGCCTCGGCCTCGGTCTCGGCGACGACGACGGCGATCGCCTCGCCGACGAAGCGGACCCGCTCCCGGGCGAGGCAGGGCCGGGCGAGCTCGGGGCGGGGAGGCCCGTCGGGTCGCGGCCACTCGGGAAGGTCGGCCAACCCGAGGTCGTCGGCCGTGAAGACCGCCACGACGCCGGGAGCGTCGAGCGCCTCGCTGACGTCGATCGAGGTGAGGTGGCCGTGCGCCACCGTCGAGCGGACGAAGGCGGCCGACAGGACGCCCTCCCCGTCGAGGTCGGCGACGAAGCGGGCGGATCCCGTGAGCAGGGGAGGGTCCTCCCGCCGGTCGACCCGGTGTCCGAGGATGCTCACCGTCGACGCGTCGTCCATTCCAGTTGCTCCTCCACCCCGCGCCAGCTCCACCGGGCCCGGCCGGCTGTCTCGTGCCCGCGCCGGCTCGACGCCGGCCCACCGATGAGGCAGGTCCCCGGGTGGACTCCACCCGGGGGCACTGCGTGCACCGTAACCCACCGTCGTCGCACGGGGCGAGCCGCTCCACGGCTCCGGCGGCGAGGTGCGCTGAGGACGAGACGGCCGGTGGCCCGGGGCTCAGCCCGGGAGGTAGGCCTTCCGCCTCGGCTTCACCGGTCGCATGAGGAACTCGGGCCGGCGCTCGCCCCCCGGTCCGGTCGCCGGCCTCGTCATGGCGAGCCACTCGCGGTAGACCTCCCTCGAGCGGCGCCGGTCGACGTAGACGTCGCCGTACTGGTCGTCCGGGCGCGCCGGCTCGAGCGTGACCTGCTGCAGCCAGCAGTTCATGCCCGAGAGCGGATCGGGCTGGACGGCGAAGGCGAGGTTCTGGTGGACGCCGGGATCGCTCCAGAAGATGCGCTCGGAGTCCGGGTCGCCCGAGACGAAGGGCTGGACGTGGCTGCGGTAGCGGAGGAGCCAGGTGTCCGGCCCCCCCGGGTGGGTGAGGTCCACCTGCCCGCTCACCCAGCGGCTCCCCTCCCCCTCGTTGAGGCGCCAGCGCCCCATGTGGTGGCTGAGGGCGCACACGCCCGGCCGGATCCCGTCGGTCACCCAGGCGCGCACGACGAAGTAGCCGATGGTGGTGACGATCCGGACGAGGTCACCGCTCTCGACACCGTGGCGGGCGGCGTCGGCGGGATGGAGCCACAGCGGGTGGGAGTTGGCGAGCTCGTTCAGGTACTTGGCGTTGCCCGACCGGGTGTGGATGAGCACCGGTAGGCGGAAGGTGGGGACGAGGACCAGCTGGCCGGCCCGGAGGTCGATGCGCCGGCGCGAGACGTGCGACTCGATGTAGCCGGGCGTCGCGTACTCGGCCCAGCCGAAGTCGCGCATGGAGGTCGAGTACACCTCGAGCCGGCGGGAGGGGGTGGGGAAACCGACCGTCACGGTGCCGTCCTCGTGGCGGACGCCGAGGGAGCCCGCCTCGCCGATGAGCGGAGGCTCGTCGTCCGGCCCGGAGGGGCGCCGCATGACCCCCTGCTCGTCCTCGGCGGCACCGGCGAGCTCCTCGCCCGACAGCACGCGCTCGTCGAGGCGGTAGGCGCCGTCGCCGACGGTGACGGCCCCGAACTTGCGCATGAACTCGAGCGGCGTCAGCCCGGCGGAGCACGCCTTCTCGGGCAGCCCGGGCACCTCGTTCTCGAAGATCCACCGGTAGTACTCGTCGACCGTGATCTTCTCGCCGGGACGGTAGGGCGACTCGAAGTGGCGCCGGATCCCGAGGGCGCCGTCGGGGTCGATCCGCCACGACAGGTCGAACCAGAACTCGTTCTCCTCCCAGACCTCGCCCGGGTTGGCATCCCGGGTGTCGGCGACGGGCCGGCCGAGCTTCTCCATCGCGACCCTGCGCACGGGCTGGCGGAAGCTCAGCCACCTCCCGGCGTGGGTCTCGTAGGACATGGTGTCGTGGCGCTCGGGCGCGTGGCCCATCGGCAGGACGTAGTCGGCGAACTCGGCCGTCTCGGACCAGGTGGGCGTGAGTGCGACGTGCAGGCCGACCCTGTCGGGGTCGGTCAGGGAATCGAGCCAGGTGAAACCGTCCGGAGCCGTCCAGATGGGGTTCCACACCCTCGAGAAGTAGACGGCGAGGCGCCCGCGGCCCTCCTCGAGGAAGTGCGGGAGCAGGATCGACATCTCGTTGGTGGCGAGGGGGTACTCGGCCGGCCAGGTGAGCTCGTTCCAGTGGTCGTGGGCCTCCGGCACGGACGGGCCCTTCGGGATGAACTTGTTCCATCCGTTCGGGCTCGTGCCGCCGACGGTCCCGATCGAACCGGTGAGGGCGAGGAGGAACCACAGGGCGCGGGCCACCTGCCACCCGCCGAGGTTGCCGGCGCAGGCCGAGCGCCACACGTGCGCCGCCAGGCGGTGGTCGCACCCGGCGACGAGGCGGGCCAGCTCCTCGATCTGCGCCGGGTCGATGTCGGCCTCGCCGGCGGCGAACTCGAAGGTGTAGGACGAGTAGTCCGCCTCGAGGCGCTCGAGGAAGCTCTCGAAGCTCACCGGCGCGTCCGGGTGCAGGTTCGCCAGGTAGTCCCGCCAGTTGAACCAGCGGTGCATGTACTCGTGGTCGATCTGGCCCGTGCGGAGCAGGTACGAGGCGATCGAGAGGAGGATGGCGGCCTCGCTGCCCGGCCACGGCGACAGCCAGAGGTCGGCATGGGCGGCGGTGTTGGAGAGCCGGGGGTCGATGACGACGAGCTTGGCGCCGTCCGTCTTCCCCTCCATGATCCGCTGGGCGTGCGGGTTGAAGTAGTGACCGGTCTCGAGGTGGCTCGAGAGCAGCAGGATGACCTTGGCGTTGGCGTGGTCCGGGCTCGGCCGGTCGTAGCCGGTCCACAGCGTCATGCCGAAGCGGGCGCCCGAGGAGCACACGTTGGTGTGGCTGTTGTGCCCGTCGACGCCCCATGCCTGGAGGAACCGCTCGGCGAAGCCGTCCTCGCCGGGCCGGCCCACGTGGTACATGACCTCCTCGGGGTGGCCCTCGGCGATGGCGCGACGGATCCGGCCGGCGATGTCCTCGAGGGCCTCCTCCCACGAGACGCGCTCCCACTGCCCGCCGCCACGTTCGCCGACCCGCCGGAGCGGGTGGAGGATGCGCTCGGGATCCTCGAGCTGGTTGACCGTGGCAGGGCCCTTGGCGCAGTTGCGACCCCTCGAGCCGGGATGGGCCGGGTTGCCCTCGAGCTTGCGGATCGACAGGTCGGCCTTGTCGACGTAGGCGAGCAGTCCGCAGCCCGACTCGCAGTTGAAGCAGGTGGTCGGCACCAGCATGTACTCGTGCGGCACCTTGCGCGGATGGGCGCGGGCGTCGTGCTCGACGTGGTGGTCCCAGTTCTCGACGGGCGGGAAGTTGGCGAGGCGCTCGTGGGTGCGGGCGCCGGGGAGGGGGACCCCCGACAGCCCGGCTCGGTGCTCCTCGCCCTCGGGCTCGTCCATCGGCATCTGTCGCTCCTTCACGAGAGGGGGACGTCCTGTCCCGCCCGTACGAACGCGGACTCATAGGCGAGCAGGGCGGCCTGGCCGAGGAGGCCGCCGAGGACCGCCATGGGGAGCTTGCGGCCCCTCGTCGCCGGGATGGCGAGTGCCGCCGCGGCAGCGCCGAGGCCAACGGCACCGCCCCAGAAGAGCCGGCGGTAGCGACCCCTCGTGACCATCCTGGCGCCCGCCTCCGCCTGCGCGGTCGGGTGCGGCCGCCCGTAGTCCACCGCCAGCGTGGCGAGGTTGGCCGCCGAGGAGGCGACGAAGGTGGTGGCGAGCGTCCGCGTCACGCGGGACGGTCCGCCGGTGAGGGCCGAGAGGGCGAGCAGGACCCCGGAGCCGCCCTGGACGGCCTGCACGAGAAGGTGCGGGAGCAGCCACCGCGACTGCCAGAGGTCCCGACCCTCCGCCTGGCCGAACAACAAGGCGGTGTAGCCGGCGGCGGCGGCGGCCGTCGGGATGGCCGCCGCCCGCAGGGCCGAAAGCGCGGTCTGGAAGGCGCCGGCGTCGAGGAGCCCGAGCGACTCGGCGACGGCAGCGGCCAGCCAGCCACCGGCGACGGCCGAGTAGCCGGCCAGGCAGACCGATCCGAGGAAGAGCCACGAGGTCGGGTTGGCCTTGGCGAAGATGTACCAGAAGCGCTCGGGGCGCTTCAGGTCCCAGACGAGCAGCACGCCGGTGACGGCCGTGAAGCCCACGCCGACCGCCGGGGCGGCGAGCTTCAGCACCCCGTCTGCCGGGAGCCCGGCGGCGAGCGCCCCGGCCGTCACGAGAAGAGCCCCGGAGCCGACGCCCTTGGTCCACAGATAGGTCGTGACCCGCCAGCCCCACGGCCGCGGGTGGGCGGTGTTGAGGGTCGTGCGGGCGCCCGTCGCCGGATCCGGCGCCAGGTCCTTTGCCACCTCCCGGCGGAGCGCGTCGGGCTCGGCGAACAGGTAGGAGGTGCCGACCGGCGCGCGGAGCGGGTCGAGCAGGCTCTCGTCGGCACCGACGTAGAAGACGTTCGGGCTCGTGTTCTGCTCGGGCGAGCGCACCATCGTCGGCTGGGTCGCCACCAGCTGGGCGATGCCGCTCTTCGGGTCGTCGAGATCGCCGGCCCAGATGGAGTGCGTCGGGCAGACGACGACGCAGGCGGGCTCGAGCCCGTCGTCCACCCGGTGGGCGCAGTAGTTGCACTTGGCGGCGGTGTGGGTGTCCTCGTCGATGTAGATGGCGTCGTACGGGCAGCCCTGCATGCAGCTCTTGCAGCCGATGCAGCGGTCCCGGTCGAAGTCGACGATGCCGTCATCCCGCTTGAACAGCGCCTTGGTCGGGCAGATCTTCACGCACGGGGCGTCGGTGCAGTGGTTGCACCGGAGCACGCCGAACGACCGGGTCGAGGACGGCCACTCGCCCTTGTCGATGTACTTCACCCACGTGCGGAACTGGCCGACCGGGACCTGGTGCTCGGTCTTGCACGCGACCGTGCAGGCGTGGCAGCCGATGCAGGTCCGCTGGTCGATGGCGAAGCCGTAGCGCAAGGTTCCTCCTAGTCGGGACGCCGGCGATGTCGGTCGGGGACGGGCGCTCAGCGCCCCTGCCGGATGGGAAGGCCGAGCTCTCCGGCTCTCTGCCAGTCGTCGTCGACGAGCACGACTCCCCGCCCGCCACGCTCGAGGAGGGATGCCGCGATGGACGCCCGGAGGCCCGACGCGCAGTGCACCCAGAGCTCGCCGTCGGGGAGCTCCCCGACCCGCTCGCCGAGTTCGAAGAAGGGGATGTGCACCGCTCCGTCGAGGTGGCCGTCCGCCCACTCGGCTGCACCCCTCACGTCGAGCACGACCTTGCCGCTGCCGGGGAAGGACGAGGCGAGGTCCTCGAAGCTGGCGACGGCGTAGGAGGCGGCGCGCCCCTCGGCGAGCGCCTCGGCGGAGCCGACGGCGGCGCCGGCGAGATCGTCCACCCCGATCCGTGAGAGCTGGCGTCTCGCCTCGGCCACCTCCTCGGCCGTGTCGCCGACGAGCGTGACCGGAGCACCCCAGGGGAGCACCCAGCCGAAGTAGGTGGCGAAGGGATCGCCGAGCTCGATGGAGACGGCCCCCCGGAGATGGTGCCGGGCGAAGGCGCGGCGCTGGCGGAGGTCGACCACCCACTCGCCCGCCTCGATCCGGCGGCGGAGCACCCCGCCGTCGACGCGGGCGGGGGCCGAGAGGTCGGCGGCCGCGGGCCCGCCCGCGTTCAGGCGGGCCATGTGCACGTAGTAGCGCGGGTAGTCGCCGAGTCCCTCCATGAGCCTCGCCACGAAGGCGTCCTCGTCCTCGGTGACGAGGGCCACGTTGCGGGAGCGCTCGTCCGCGATCGTCGAGGACTCACCCGAGGTCTCCGTCGCGGCGCAGAAGCTCCCGAAGCCGTGGGTGGGATGGACGCTCACGTGGCCGGGCAGCTCGTCGGCGAGGCGGCGCACCGAGCGGTACTGGGCACGGGTCAGCTCCTCGGTCCGCTCGGGGGCGATCAGGTCGGTCCGGCCGACGGCTCCGAAGAGCATCGACCCTCCCGTGAACACGGCCACGGGTTCGCTGCCGGCGTGGACGACGTAGGAGAGGTGGTTCGGCGTGTGGCCCGGCGTGTGGCGGGCGACGACTGCCAACCGGCCGGTCGAGATGGCGTCCCCGTCGGCGATCGGCCGGCGGGCGAAGCGGACCTCGTCGGCGCCCGGCACGCCGTACTCGGCCCCGGTCTCCTCCGCCAGGGCGAGCCCGCCCGTCACGTAGTCGTTGTGGAGGTGCGTCTCGAGCACGTGGGTCACCCGCAGTCCCCGGGAGCCGACCTCGTCGAGCAGGCGGTCGATGTCGCGCTGCGGGTCGATGACGACCGCCGTGGCCCCGTCGTGCACGACGTAGCTCCGGTCACCGAGGCCGGGCGTCTCGATCGTGACGACGTCGATACGGGGTGCGTAGGTGGGTTCCATCAGCTGATGCCTACCCCATGTACGAATGTACGTACCAGTCCGGGCGTGCTCACGGTGTCGGGCTGCTCCTCACGGGGTTGTCCGGCGGTTCAGGCGCGGGTCACCTTACCCCGGCAGGTATGGCGAGGAACAGGCCCCCGAGCGAGCTCCGCCCCCGAACACCGCCCGGGAGTCCGGCCGCCACGGGGGTCTCGGGCGCCACCGCCCGCCCGGGACCGCCCGTTCAGCGCCCGGGAACAGGCTGCGGCCGGGCGGACGGCGCGGCAGGCCGAGCCGACGCAGGCGCACCCGGTACCGGAGCCTCGAAGGAGGCGTCGAGGTGTCCCCTGCTCCAGCGGGAGACGAACTGGAAGCGGTCGGCCCGTACGACGCCGTGCCGCCACTCCACCGGTGTGGATCCTTCGCACGCCAGGCGCTCGATGCCGAACGCAGCAGTGCGCGAGCGCAGGCCGAGGAGCTCGCGCTGCTCGGGCGTGGGAAGGACGGGCGTCACCCGTTCCCACCCCGAGTCGGGGCGGATGCCGCAACGCGTCTCGAGCTCGCGGTAGAGCGCCGTCCGGTGGAAGTCGACGTCGAGCAGGCCCCGGGCCAGCCGGGACGGGAGCCACGAGCAGTCGAGCACCGCCGGGTTGCCATCGAGCAGGCGCAGGCGCTCGAGGTAGACGAGCGGCTCGTGCGCCCCACAACCGAGCATGGCGGAGGCCAACGCATCCGTGCGCTCCTCGAGGAACCGGACGACGCTCTCTTGGACGAACCCCTGCTCCTCGGCGGAGCGGTACAGGCTGTAGAGCGCGCCCATCGACTGCTCGATCGGCCGCTCGAGCACGGAGGTCCCCTGGCCCCGCGCGCGCTCGACGAGACCCTCCTGTTGAAGATGACGGACCGCCTCGCGGACCGTCTGGCGACTCACCTGGTACTGGTGGACGAGCTCCCGGTCGCTCGGGAAGCGTGCGGCGAACTCCCCCGTCGAGAGACGTGCGCGCAAGTCCGCCAGGATCTGCGCCCAGAGCGGCACGGGGCTCCGTCGGTCGACTCTCACCCCACCAGTATGCGTGGCGGGCGGCACCCGGCCGGGTGCCCGCCCCGCCCCGCTCCGGTCAGCGCTTGGAGAAGCGGTCGAAGAACGACCGGCGTCCCTCCGACTTCGCGTGTCCCTGGCAGCGCTCCGACTTCGGAACGCCCCGCAGGACCTGCTCCACGTGCTGGCCACAACCGGACCACGTCGCCTTCCCACATGTCCTGCATCTCACCGCTCGGCACATACCGCGGCTACCTCCTTCGGTTTCGGGTTTGGGAGAGTATACCCATACGGGTATGCAGCGAGACATCGGCCGGACCGAGAATTCGCCCGCAGCGAAGGGAGTACGGCCCCCATGCAGGCGGGCGGATCGCCCCCGAGCCGGCTCGGCTCGAGTCGGCCAGAATGCTCAGTCCGGCGCACGGCGGCCGGCGTAGACGACGTGGCGCAGCTCCCTCCAGTAGACGTCGACGGCATCGAAGCCGGCCTCCCGGAGCATGCCGAGCTGGGGTTCGAGGGGGAGGAGGTGCCGGACGTGGTTCTCCCAGCGGGCCTGCTCCTCGGGACTGCGGTGGCGGTGACGGTCGGCGGCGACCGGGTCGCGGCCGCCTCGACGCGCTGCCAGGCCTCCTCGACCGCCGGGTTGTCGGCACTCACCTCGTCGTAGTTGACGAACCAGGCTCCCGGGGCGAGTCGCTCGAAGATCTCGGCGAACAGTCCGCTCTTGCG